>NZ_JAUGZK010000013.1:0-112511 GCF_036327005.1 Alkalimonas mucilaginosa | reverse complement strand
TACAAACTATATGCAGTTTAAATTTCGAACCCGTCTTAATCTTTTCAACTTTTAAAAACCAACAAATTATTGCTTTAGGGTAATCAGCATTTCTCTTGATATATCCTTGTTCACCAACAACCCCTGAGTGCTTCTATAAAAATTTATTATTATAACGGGTTTGCTGATCACATATTTATTGCATTGAATTTTTCTAGTTGAAAAATCTAGCAATTTTCCCCTTTGCCGTTCCCCCAAGTCATTAGTCACAACAAAAAAATTGATTCGGAAGGAACATCATGATTTTCTGTTATCAGGTCTATCCCCAAACAAACCTGCCAATGACACGCTAAGAATGTACGAGCCATCTTGACCAAGATCGCTTCGTTTGTCACACCTAAAATTCATGCAATCATATAAAAAGCTATGACTGATTGCTTTTACAGCCTGACAAATGGCGGCTCTGCACTGTTACCAGCATTGGTGACGGCATTGATACCGCACCCTACGAATAAATATCTGAGGTATCCCAACAAATGTCATCGCTAAATCCAAAATTTAGGCGAAAAGGGAACATTTTTGGCCGTTCACGATCTGATCTTTCGGCTTAAAAAATATACCACTAACAGCCATGAATGTGAAAACTATGCCCGTTCTTGTTCTCTCTTTTGTCACCCCTGACAGGATGCATAAGACCAGATTTTAATCACTACTTTCAGCAACGCTAAGCTTGCTGCAGCATCAGGGCTGTACGGTTACAGCAATTGGCCGGGCATTGTCAGCGATACGTGCGAAAAACGCAGCATCAAACGGGCAGACTTGCTGCTCAGCAACAACTAGCTCCAGCCCGATCCCTTTATTAAGGCGCCGCTTAATATGCAAAACTACAACCGCTACAGCTATGTGCTGAATAACCCGATGAGTTGTACCGAGTGATCCCTACGAACTTAATACCAATTAAAAAGATCTATTACCCATACATGAATAACTGAACCAGCAATCAAACCTCAAGCTCTGCTCATCTACTGCCAGCCAAGGGTTCTACTATGCTAAAATAATCCTTTTACCATCACGGAAACTCGATATGCTGCTGCGCTTGCAATGGCTTGCTGCTTTGTTGAAATGGCCACTGCGCCCTTTGGTTCGCTTTAAACTGCTGCCGGCCGATCCGATTGCCGATTTGCAGCTGGATACAAACCGGCCAATTTTTTATATTTGCCACACCGAATCGGCCAGTGATCTGGCTACCCTGCGTCGGGTCTGTCAACAGCTGCAATTGCCTGATCCCCTTAGCACGGTGAAGCTGGGTTCTAAGCGTCATGCTCGCATTTTGTTTTTGGAGAAACCGCATCAGTTGCTGGGTGGTCGCCGCCAAACCACCGCCTTACAACAAGGACTGGCCTTGCTAGAAGCCCACCAACAGCAAGACGAGTTGAATGCCCAGCTGATCCCGGCTGCCATTCTATGGGGTCGTACTCCAGGCAAAGAAAACAGCATCAAATGGCTGCTCGGTGAGGCCCATTCACCCAACTGGCTGGCAAAACTTTTAATCGTTCTGATTTCCGGCCGCCATACTTTGATCCGCTTTAGTCCACCGGTTCAGTTGCAACAGATGGCAGCACAATTTGGTGCTAACCCGGTGGTAGCGCGCAAGCTGTTGCGGATGTCACGCATTCACTTTTACCGGCAGCGGCTGGCAGCCACCGGCCCACGGTTGATGAGCCGCACACAACTGCAACACGCCATTCTGGCGCAACCAGCGGTGAAAAAGGCCATTGCCGATGAAGTGAAAACCCGTCAGATAACAACCGAAAAAGCCAGACAACATGCCCGTAAGTTACTGCTGGAAATTGCCGCTGATTACCGTGAATCAACCCTCAGGGTGGGCGACAGAGTCCTGAGCTGGTTATGGCACAAGCTTTATCATGGCCTGAAGATTCATCATAGCAAGCAGTTGCAGGAGCTGGCGCAAAAAGGCCATGAAATTGTCTATGTGCCTTGCCATCGCAGTCATATGGATTACCTGCTGCTGAGCTATGTTATTTATCATCAAGGCTTAGTACCACCGCATATTGCGGCCGGTGTGAATCTGAACTTTTGGCCAGCCGGCCCTATCTTTCGCCGTGGTGGCGCTTTTTTTATCCGGCGCAGTTTTAGCGGCGATAAGCTCTACTCCACCGTATTTCGTGAGTACCTAAGCCAATTGTTTAACAAAGGGTACGCGGTAAAGTTTTACCCGGAAGGTGGCCGTAGCAGAACAGGCCGGTTGCTGACCCCAAAAACCGGCATGCTGGCCATGACGGTGCAAACCCTGCTGCAAGGCACCGATCGGCCTATCACGCTAGTGCCGGTGTATCTGGGTTACGAACATGTGATGGAAGTGAATACCTACCTGAGCGAACTAAAAGGTTCAGCCAAACAAAAAGAGTCGGTATTTGGTGTCTTTAAAGCCATTCGTAAACTGCGTAATTACGGCTTTGGCTACATCAACTTCGCTGAGCCGATTTCATTAAATACTTATCTCTCCGAGCGGGTACCCGACTGGAAGCGCCTGCGCGAATACAGCACTGTGCCTAAACCTGCCTGGTTAGGAAGCGTGGTGGATGAGCTGGCGGCCGACATTATGGTGCACATCAACCAGTCTGCAGCCTTGAATGCTATCAATCTGATTGCCTTGGTACTGCTGGCTACCCGCCATAAAGCCTTGGCTCGCTCTGAACTGGAGCAGCAATTAGAGCTTTATATCCGGCTGCAGCAATGCTTACCCTACCATAGCCGCATCAGCCTGCCAGAGCACAGTGCTGCCGACATGATCGAGCACGCCCTTGCCCTTGGCAAAATTCAGCAAAGCAGTGATCATTTTGGTCAGATCATCACGCTGGAGCCGGAGCAGGCGATCTTGTTAAGTTACTTCCGTAACAACATCATTCACTTATTTATTTTGCCTGCCATACTGGCATCGGCTCTGCTGCGACAACGGGATCTGAGTGGGCAACAACTAGCCGAGACCATGGCATTGCTTTACCCTTTGCTGGCTACCGAGCTCTACCTGAAAACAGAACACAGTGCTTTATCCGACCCATTGCTCGATTTTATGGCAAAAGCCGGCTTGATTGAGCAACCCGAGCAAGGACCCAGGCCTGTACCACAGCAAGACGCCGGCTATCGCCAACTCGGCCTGCTGGCAGGCATCGCCACAGATACCTTGCAACGTTATGCCATTGTGCTGAACCTGTTGCAACAAAGCTCAGGCTGGCAGCGTGCGCAGCTGGAACAACAAAGCCAGGCCTTGGCCGGCAGGCTACTAACCCTGCACGGCATCACAGCACCGGAGTATCTGGATAAACAGTTATTTGCCACCTTAATGAAGGCACTGCGTAAAGCGCAGCACCTGCAGATTGCCGATGATGGCAGCTTGCACGGCACCAACAGCCTGCGCCTGCTGACCGACACCGTCAATGCCATGCTGCATTCGGATGTGTTGCAAAGCATTCAGCGTCTGGTGCATAGCTGTGCCAACGGGCAGTGTCAGCCAGCCCTTTAGGCTGGCTTTGCAGTAACCGGATACTGACGAATCACTCCTTCCTGCATGGTCGAAGCCACCAGACGGCCGGCACGGTCATAGAACTGGCCGCGCACCAGCCCCCGGCCACCCGAGGCGCTTGGGCTATCCACCGCATACAGCAGCCAGTCGTCAAAGCGAAAATCCTGATGAAACCACATGGCATGATCAATGGTGGCTACCTGCATATTCGGCGCCATAAAGGAATGACCATGCGGTTGCAGCGCCGTAGGCAGGAAGTTAAAGTCCGATGCATAAGCCAGCAAGTACTTGTGTATCCGCAAGTCGTCCGGCATGGTGCCATTGGCTTTGAACCAGACATAGCGCTTAGGGGCACTGTGCTTAGGCTCGAACGGGTTCTGAAAATCAACCGGGCGCATTTCAATCGGTTTTTCACAAATAAACTTGCTGCGAAGCGCAGCAGGAATTTTATCAGCATGTTGCTGGTAAAAGTCCAAATCCGATACCAGCTCATCGGGTCCCGGTACTTCCGGCATTGTATCCTGATGCTCGAAACCACTCTCCTCGCGCTGGAAAGAGGCTGTCAGGTAAAAAATAGCCTTGCCAAACTGAATAGCCCGCACCCGACGCGTGCTAAAGCTTTTGCCATCACGGATATTCTCCACTTCGTAGACGATGGGCTTGCTGGCATCACCCGGCCGCAAGAAATAGGAATGAAACGAGTGCACTTTGCGATCTTCTTCGATGGTTGCCTTGGCTGCCGACAAGGCCTGACCCATCACCTGGCCACCAAATACGGCTTTAAAACCCAAATCCTGGCTCTGCCCACGATAGAGCCCTAGCTCGATGGGTTCCAGCTTCAGTAACGACAACAACTTATCCAATACCTGACTCATAGCAACCTGCATTTTGCTTTAACAACCTGAACTATGGCGCTAGTATAGCAATAAATTCCAAGACGGAAGCATTCACCTGATGGCATATTGGCTCTTTAAAACCGAACCGGAAGAACTCAGTATTGACGATTTGGCGGCAGAGCCAGCACGTAGTTTTGTCTGGGATGGTGTGCGCAACTATCAGGCCCGCAACTTTTTGCGCGACCAGGTGCAACTCAATGATTTGGTATTTATTTATCATTCCAGTTGCCAGCCCCCCGGCATAGCGGGTATTGCCCGTATCAGCCGAGCTGCCTATCCGGATCCTGCCCAGTTTGAGCCAACCAGTCCGTACTTTGATGCCAAAGCCAAACCTGAAGCTCCACGCTGGATAGCAGTGGATGTTCAGTTCACACAAAAGTTTGCCCGGTTTGTGCCACTCGACAAGTTGAAAAAAAGCAGTACACTGATTGAGATGCCATTGGTCCGAAAAGGCAACCGTTTATCGGTCATGCCAGTGACAGCAGCGCAGTGGCAGTTTATTGTTAGCCTGACGACTTAGTCCAATCAGGACTGTAACTTTTCGACGCAACTGGAAAATAAGGTGTTCAATCATGCAGACTGCTCTTATTGAAAGGCGCCAGTCGAACAGGGAAACGCAGCAAATCTGGGACGAACTTAATCTGGCCCAAAAATTCTCGGTCGCCGAATTACAGCGGTACGGTTACCAACTTGCTTTTGTCCGGCACTCCACCACCGGTAATCTGGCCGTACTGTTGGCCGGCAATCGGATCGCCGCCATCGATCAGGACGGCGAAATTGATACTGAGCCGAAAATTACCGTGCGGCATTAAAAAAACAGCAGCCTGAGCTGCTGTTTTTTTATGTGCGTCAGTTCTGACGCTTTTCTGCGATGTACTGATGAATTTGTTGCTCCAGTACCTGCAGTGGCACACTGCCATTTTTCAGCACCTGATGGTGAAATTCACGTACATCAAAGCCGGCACCCAGTGCTTGCTCTGCTTCCTGACGCAAACGGCGAATGGTCAACTCACCCAGCTTGTAGGACAGCGCCTGACCAGGCCAACTGATGTAGCGATCAATTTCCGTCACCACATTGTGCATCGACAAAGCGCTGTTGCTGGCCAAAAAGTCGATCGCCTCTTGCCGGCTCCAGCCTTTGGCATGCAAGCCGGTATCCACCACTAAGCGCACCGCCCGCCACATTTCAAAGGACAGCCGGCCAAAGTTGTCGTATGGGTTTTGGTAAAAGCCCATCTCCAGACCAAGGTACTCCGCATACAGGCCCCAACCCTCACCAAATGCAGAGGTGTAAAAGCTTCGGCGGTAATCCGGCAACTGCGCCATTTCCTGCGATAGTGCAATTTGCAAATGATGGCCTGGAACTGCTTCATGCAGTGTCAGGGCTTCCATTTCATACAAAGGCCGGCGATTGAGCGCATAGGTATTGACCCAGTAGTAACCGGCATCCCGATCAGTATTAGCACTTAAATAACGACCTGTGGTGTATTTGGGTGCAATCTCATCTGGTACCGGTGCTACGCCGTATGGGGTTCTGGGCAACGTCTCACGCAGAAAAAACCGGGGCAAGGCAGCATCGGCTTTCTTCGACAGGTAAGCCGCATAATGCATTAGTTGCTGCGGGCTTTCGGCGTAGAATTTTGGATCGGTCCGTAAATAATTTACAAAATCGGCAAAACTTCCTTCAAAACCCAGAGAATCGATTACCTGCTGCATTTCAGCCCGGATACGAGCCACCTCGTCCAGACCGATCTGATGAATTTCTGCCGGTGTCAGCTGCAAAGTAGTGTAATGTTCTAACCGGTTTTGATAGTACGCATGGCCATCGGGCAGTTCACTGGCACCGATGCTTTGACGGGCATTGGGATAATACTCGCCCACAAAAAAGTCATAAAACGCTTGATAACTCGGATTCACCGCTTGCTTGATCAATACTTTGGCGCGCTCGGTCAGTTGCTGCCAGTCGGCATTAGCAATCCCTTCTGGCTGACGCCGGAATGGCGTATAAAACACATTGTCTTCTGCGCGCTCGGTCACATAGGCAATGATACTTTGTTCAAAACCACCGAGTACCTGTTGTGGCTGTGTCATGCCATCGGCCAGGCCCTGCCGCATCCAATCCATTTGCTGCTGAAAATACCGCGGCATCTGCTCTAGCTGACTCAGATAATTCTCGAAATCACTGTGCTGACGGAACCCACCCCGCTGCGCCATAAACGCCAGGCTATTGTGAAAACCAGACTCTGCAGTTAACGGCATGCGGTGAGCACCAAAGCGATACTGATCGTAGCTATTGGCCAACCGGTAGCGCAAAATGGCATGATTGATCTGATTTTGCTCAGACAAGGCCGATACATCCATTGCATCCAGCTGCGCCAGCCAGTCCTGCCGCTCGGCAGCCATCGCAGCCAGGTGGCTGGCAGATAGATCAGCCAGCGAACCAGCCACCGGTCTGCTGCGTTGCTGTTCCGCTTGCCATAACTCGGTAGCAAAAGTATCGAAAGTGGTATCCTGAAGTACAGGAATGGATGACGGGCTGGCACAGCCAAGCAGCATACAAGTAGCCGCACCCAAAATCATAAATCGCATGGTGTTCCCTCAACGTCGGTGTTGTTGCCAAATTCTAACCCGACTGTTACAGAAGTCCAGCAGCTACTAACGCTTCCACCGGTCCGTTAAACGCATTTCAACTGCCTTTAGCAATGACTGCTCACCGGCTTCGGAAGATTCCGGACTGAGCGTTAAAAAAAACTTGGCGAACGCAGCTGAAGCCGTTATGTTATAGGAAATTACAAGCGATACGTATTGCTTTGCCTGGCAAAACAACAGATCGCCTGGTTCTTGCTCTATCGAAGCAGAACTGGGTTTCATCAAGTATCCAAACGGAGTTCACCTTGTCATGATGTATAATGACCCGGTTGCCCTGGCGCGCGAAAAATCGTCTCAGGCAGCGGCTTTCCTGTTAAGGCACAATTTAGCGCCGCACCCGGTCAACTATACCGTCAGCTACGAATACAGCAGTGGTCAAAATGCTGGCTTGTGTCAGGCCATTGAGCAACGTGTTTCAGCTAAACTGCATTTTGATGACTTCATAATGGCTGAGTTTTACAGTCACTGGATTGAAAAATCCCCGCAACAGAACGAGCAACTGGTGCAGCGGGTAAGTGGTATGGTCAGTCGGCTGTCTGGTTGCACCAATCAGGCTCAGGAAGCGGCCAGCGATTATCTGGAACTGCTTGATCATCATCTGCCGGAATTAAGCAGCCAGGACCCAGCCCTTAAGTTAAATATGCTTCAGCTTATTGAAGCGACAGAAAAAATACGACTCAGTCACAAGCAGCTTTATCAACAACTGGATCATGCCAGTCAACAAAGCCAACAGCTACGCACTGAACTAAAGAAAATGAAGCAACAACGGTTGCTTGACCCCCTTACCGGCCTGTACAACCGATTGGCCATGCAAGAGCATCTGGAGCTTTGGCTTAGTGAGCAACCAGAACGACACATTGCAGCCATTGCTGTTGATCTGGATCATTTCCGCCAGTTTAACCGGGATTATGGCGATACCATCGGTGATGTCATTCTGAGTAAGGTGGCACGCAAAGTACGCAGCTATGTGCAAGACAGTGGTTTGCCGGTACGAGCAGGTGGGGAAGAGTTTTTAATTTTGCTACCGGATGTCGATTTACGTACGGCCAGTGAAATTGCTGAACAGGTACGAAAAGGGGTCGAAAAGCTGCGCTTTGTCTCGTCACGCAACAAGAAAACGCTGCCCAAAATCACTATTTCACTGGGAGTGTCCTTGTTTCAGGCAAAAGAGAACTGGCAACAGTTCCTGGCTCGCACCAACCAGATAGTGCAGTTGGCAAAACACCGGGGCCGTAACCAGGTCGCAACCGAGGTCATGCTGCAAACGATTTAAGCATCGCTGCCGGATCCGTTGGCGTCTTAGGGCCAGATCTTTTACACTAGCGGCTGAATTGATTTGCAAGGTTCTGACATGTCTGACCGCACTCCTAAAACCACTCATTTTGGCTACAAAACCGTGGCAGAAGACGACAAGGTCTCTTTAGTTGCCAATGTGTTTCATTCAGTAGCCGCCAAGTACGATGTCATGAATGATATGATGTCCTTTGGCATTCACCGGCTCTGGAAACGCTTTACCATTGATTGCAGCGCCGTTCGGCCTGGCCAGAAAGTGCTGGATTTGGCCGGCGGCACAGGGGACTTAACCGCCCTGTTTTCCAAGCGGGTTGGCCCCAGCGGCAAAGTGATATTGGCCGATATCAATGCCTCGATGCTGGCAGTAGGCCGCGATAAACTGCGTGATCAAGGGCTGGTCGATAACATCGACTATGTGCAAGCCAATGCTGAAGCCCTGCCTTTTGCCGATAACAGTTTTGATATTATTACTATTGCCTTTGGCTTACGTAATGTTACCAATAAAGATGCAGCCCTGGCGTCAATGTTCCGGGTACTGAAGCCAGGTGGTCGTTTGCTGGTGCTGGAATTTTCCAAACCACAGTCCGAGCTGCTGAATAAAGCCTACGACTTTTATTCGTTCAATCTGTTGCCAAAAATGGGCCAACTGATTGCTGGCGATGCCGATAGTTATCAGTATCTGGCAGAGTCTATTCGCATGCATCCGGATCAGGACACCCTGCAACAGATGATGGAGCAAGCTGGCTTTGCTGAAGTCAGTTATCATAACCTGACAGGTGGCATTGTTGCACTGCACCGGGGTTACAAGTTCTGATGCTGCGTTTAGGGCCACAACTGCTGTGCACTTTGGCTGAAAAAGCATTGGCTGAAATCATTGCAATGGATCCAGCAGCCATCACAAAGTTGCACCGGCTGGCAGGCCGCCAATTGGCCTTCCAATTGGCCGAGTTCGACTGGCGCCTGGTGCTCACAGCCACCCGGCAAACTATCCTGCTGAATCTGCACGCAGAGCCTGTGGACTGTAGCATTCAAGCCGATTTGGTCAGCCTGCAGCAATTGCGCGATCCGAACCAGCTGACTCATTTAATCAAGCAAGAGGCCGTGCAGATTGAAGGTGACATCCAGGTAGCGCAACAATTCAGCAGCTTCTTTCAACAATTGCAACCCGATTGGGAGGCCAAAGCGGCCAGCTATCTTGGCGATGGCCTGACCCACAAATTGCAGCGACTGCTACAGCAACTCATTGCCTTGATTGGCGCCAAAAGTCGTGAGTTACAGCAAATGAGCCGTGAGCTGGTGCAAGATGAACTGCAACTGACACCCAGCAACTATGAACTTGAACAATTCAGTGCAGAGGTCAGCCAGTTGCATGCCAGGCTGGAGCAACTGCAATATCAACTGAAACAATGGCAGGAGTAACCGATGCGTATCGGTCGGTTTTATCAGATCCAAAAAACTTTATTGCAATACGGACTGGATGAGCTGGTTCCCAGTAAGCATCGTCCCTGGTATCTGCGCTTGCTTCGTAAAAGTGCGTTTTGGCTACGCAATCAGCACCCGGATGAGCCTCAGGGCGTTCGACTTCGGCTTGCCTTGCAAAGTCTGGGCCCTGTTTGGATCAAACTGGGACAGATGCTATCAACCCGTCGGGACTTGCTACCCGCCGATTGGGCCAATGAACTGGCTAAGCTACAGGATAAAGTAGCCCCCTTTCCTGGTGAACAAGCCCAGCAGTTGATTGAGCAGGCAATGGGCCTGCACGCCATTAACGACAAGTTCAGTGCCTTCTCATTGCAACCGCTGGCATCCGCTTCCATCGCACAAGTACATGCGGCCACCTTGAAGCAAGTGGATGGCCCTGATGCCGATGTGGTGATCAAAGTTATCCGCCCAGGCATACGCAGGCAAATCCTGGCGGATCTGTCCTTGATGGAAACAGCAGCCGAAGCTGCAGCACGTTTTTTGCCGGATGGTAAACGTTTCCGCCCTCGTGAAGTGGTCGCCGAATACCGCAAGACCATTCTGGATGAGCTGGATTTGCAACGCGAAGCAGCCAATGCCATTCAGTTGCGACGCAATTTTATGGACTCCGACTCGCTGTATATCCCCTATGTCTACAGCGATGACTGCCGAAGCAATGTGATGGTGATGGAGCGCATTTATGGCATTCCGGTCTCCGACATCACAGCCCTCGAGGCCCAGGGCACCGATATGGAACTACTGGCCAAACGTGGTGTGGAGGTGTTCTTTACCCAGGTATTTCGCGACAGCTTTTTCCATGCGGATATGCATCCTGGCAATATCTTTGTCTCACGAGACCACCCGGAGAACCCAAAATACATTGGCATCGATTGCGGCATCGTTGGTACTTTAAACAGTGAAGACAAACGCTATCTGGCAGAAAATTTTGTTGCCTTCTTTAACCGGGATTACCGCAAAGTAGCTCAATTGCATCTGGACTCTGGCTGGGTGCCAGCTGACACCAATGTGGAAGAATTCGAAAGTGCCATCCGTACCGTCTGTGAGCCTATCTTTCAAAAGCCTCTGGCGGATATTTCGTTTGGTCATGTTCTGCTTAACCTCTTTAGTACAGCCCGGCGCTTTAATATGCAGGTACAACCACAGTTGGTATTGTTGCAAAAAACACTGTTGTACATTGAAGGCTTAGGCCGCCAGCTGTACCCACAGCTCGATTTATGGAAAACCGCCAAACCCTTCTTAGAGAACTGGTTACAGCAGCAGATAGGCCTGCCGGCGCTGTGGCGGCAAATTAAGGACAATGCCCCCTTTTGGGCTGAAAAGCTGCCGCAGATGCCCAGCTTATTGCATCGAGCCCTGGAACAGTTGCCAAGACAACAACAAGCTCTCAACGAGTTGGTCGCACAGCAACTCTTGCAGCGCCAGCAGCAGCACCGCCGTTTGCTGGCAACCATTGCTGCCGGCTCGCTGTTGATTGCCAGCTGCATTCTGCTTAGCTCGGGCAGCTTGCTCGCAACCGCATTAACCGCAACTGGTGCTTTATTTTTTGCTGCGAAAGCAGTATGGTCGTAACCTGAATTGAATACTGTGGTTTAAGGGCATTGATATGGGATTTGGTGGCATTAGTATCTGGCAATTATTGATTGTCCTGGCAATCATTGTGTTGCTGTTTGGTACCAAGAAATTACGTGGGATTGGCTCGGATTTGGGTTCCGCTGTCAAAGGGTTTCGTAACTCCGTAAAAGATGATGAAACACCTAAAGAGGATCCGGAGCAGCTGAGTAAACCTACGGAGCGTGAACAGGCTGACGCCACGAAAACCAAAGAGCGCGAAAAGCACTAAATGGGCTTCTGGGAACTGCTTGTTATTGCTGTTGTCGCCTTGTTGGTACTGGGCCCTGAGCGCTTGCCCGGAGCGATTCGCTCCGTCAGTCGTACCATCAACTCGGTGAAGCACTTTGGTCAGCAAATGCAAGCAGAGCTGAACGACAACCTGCGGGTCCATGAGCTGCATCAGAAACTAAAGCAGGCCGAGCAAAAAGGCTTTCTTGATTTAACCGATGATGAAAAAGCGGCTGTTGCTGAATTAAAGCAGGCTGCTGCCGATGTCAACAAAGCCAGCACGGCACCGAAAGAGAATACAACAGAGCATCATGACGACTCACGCCGAACCTGACAGTTTGTTGGGGCACCTGGTCGAACTGCGCAACCGATTATTGCGCTGCATTATTGCCGTATTGCTGGTTTTTGCCAGTCTGGCGTATTTTGCTGCCGATCTCTATGAGCTGCTGGCGATGCCTTTGATTGCCACCATGCCAGAAGGTAGCAGCATGATTGCAACCGACGTGGCTTCGCCTTTTTTCGCGCCCTTTAAGCTCACCTTTATGGTCGCCATTGCGCTGGCCATTCCGTATATCTTGTTTCAACTCTGGCAGTTTATTGCCCCGGCACTCTATCAGCAGGAGCGGCGATTGGTCGCACCTTTGGTGATATCCAGTACCCTGTTGTTTTATGGGGGTATTGCTTTTGCCTACTATGTGGTCTTTCCCATAGTATTTGCTTTTTTCAGCAGTTATGCCCCTGAGAGCATCACCATCGCTACCGATATCAGCAGCTACCTGAATTTTGTACTGAAGCTATTTTTTGCTTTTGGTATCGCTTTTGAGATACCGGTGGTGATTTTACTGCTTATTTGGTCTGGTACCACTACCCCCCAGGCGCTGGCTGCCAAACGCCCTTACATTGTTGTTGCGGCATTTATTGCCGGTATGCTGTTAACACCTCCGGATGTAATTTCACAAACATTACTGGCTATCCCTATGTGGATTTTATTCGAGTGTGGCTTACTGCTAGGTCGGTTCTACCAGCCCAAAGCCGAGTCAGACCAGGAGATCAACGATGAACGCTAAACAGCTCATGTTCCTGCTTGTTGCCCTTGCGCCACTATCCATTCCAGCCCAAGCTGCAGAATTAACCTTGCGTCAGGCTTTAGCCCAATGCCAGCAACAGCAGGATACCGCCTCACGCCTGCATTGCTATGATCAGTTGGCAAGCACGGCACAGCAGCCAGAGCAAAACACCACCAGGCAGTTTGCAGAGAACCCGCAGGGCGCCAACCTGCCTGAAACAACAAAAGCCTACGAGGCAGAGTTTGGCAGACAAACCCAACGGCCGGAAGAACAACTTGAGCGAATTTATGCGACAGTCACCGCAGTACGGCAGGATGCCCGCGGACATCGAGTGATCAGCTTCGATAACGGCCAGGTCTGGCGGCAGAACTCAGTGGAACATTACCCGGTGGAAGAAGGCCAGGTCCACTTCATTCGTCGTGCCGCCTTAGGCTCGTTTATGCTGGGCAATGATAATAACAACCGTACCACGCGTGTGCGCAGGGTCAATTAAGCCATGAGCTGGTTTGATCTTGGTGTAAATCTGCTCAGCTCGCAATTTGATAGCGATCGAGAACAGGTGCTGGCACGTGCGCACCAGGCCGGTATCAGCAAGCTGTTACTGATTGCCTCAGATTTGACCGAGACAGCACACAATCAACACTGGTGCAGCCAACATACTGCCTGTGTCAGTACTGCCGGCGTCCATCCCCATCAGGCTGAGCACATTGCTGATGACTGGCTGGAACAGCTCCGGCAGTTGGTTGCACACCCAAGCGTCGTTGCCATCGGTGAGTGTGGCCTGGATTTTAACCGTAACTTCTCCAGCCAGTCAGCACAGGTCACGGTTTTTAGTGCTCAGCTGGCATTAGCACAAGAGCTTCAGTTGCCTGTCTATCTGCACGAACGCGATGCCTTTACCACACAAATAGCTCTGCTGAAAGAGCACCATGTCAGGCATGGCATCGCCCATTGCTTTACCGGCAACTCGGACCAACTGAAAGCGTATCTGGATTTAGGGCTCTATATTGGCATTACAGGCTGGCTCTGTGACGAGCGCCGTAATCAGGAATTGGTAGCTGCCTTACAGTATTTACCTCTGGACCGGATCTGTCTGGAAACTGATGCGCCTTATCTGCTGCCACGTACTTTGCAACCAAAACCCAAAAGCCGCCGCAATGAACCTGCTTTTTTGCTGGCTATCGCTCAGCAGTTGGCTAAGCTGAAAAATATTACGCTTGAACAACTGCAGCAGCATTGCTGGCACAACAGCCTGACTTTATTGCAACAAGCCGGAGGCGCTGAATGAGTCCGGTTGCCTGGACAGAGCCTGATATCTTGCTCGCGCTACTGCTAGGTGCGGTAGGCGGGCTGGTGGTGGTGGTGCCATGGCTTATCTGGCGTCATCGCCAGCATATTGAACGGCTGGCGGCAGAGCTGGAAAACACCATCTCAGAACGTACGCTGGAACTACAGATTACCTTGCAGGAACTGGCAGAGAAGAACCAGGAACTGGAAACACAAAGTACCACCGATGCGCTGTCAGGTGTTAAAAACCGGGCTTACTTTGACCGCAAAATCCAGGCCGAATTAAATCGTAGCCGTCGTGAACAGCGGCCACTAGCACTGATCTTGCTTGATATCGATTTTTTCAAACATGTGAATGATGAGTACGGCCACTTGGCCGGCGATCAGGTGATACGGCAAGTTGCAGGCTTTATTCAGAGCCAACTTAAGCGCTGCAGTGATCTGGTCTGTCGTTATGGTGGCGAGGAGTTCGCGTTGATCCTGCCCAACACCGATATCACGGGCGCTTTGCAGGTGGCAGAGCGGATTCGCAGCCAATTGGCAGCGAAGCCTTTGCCGGTACAGCAGCACCAACTTGCCATCACTATCAGTGCGGGTTGCTATGCGGCTGTTGCCAGCTCGGACAGCAGTATGGAGCTCTATATCCACAATGCCGACAAAGCCTTATATCAAGCGAAGAATTCAGGCCGTAATCAGGTTATCAGCTCACCTGCTGTGCTAAAGAGTATTACCAACACCACCGAACAAAAGGCTCCCAAACATGCCAAACCCTAATGACTTTCCATGGACCCGGATGCGCCGGATGCGTCAGGCTGATTTTAGCCGTCGGCTGATGGCAGAACACAGGCTAACTGTGGATGACTTGATTTACCCGGTTTTTGTGCTGGAAGGTGAGCAGCAGCGTGAAGCCATTGCCTCCATGCCGGGCATTGAACGCCTGAGTGTGGATCTGCTGGTCGAAGAAGCAAAACAGCTGGCTGCGCTGGGCATTCCTGCCATCGCGCTCTTCCCTGTTACACCAGCAGAAAAGAAATCGCTGCAGGCCGAAGAAGCCTGGAACCCGGATGGCTTGGCCCAGCGGGCAGTTCGGGCACTAAAAGCTGCCGTGCCGGAGCTTGGTGTGATTACTGATGTGGCACTGGACCCTTTCACCACTCATGGTCAGGATGGCATTATCGACGATAGTGGCTATGTGGTGAATGATGTCACCACCGAAGCTTTAGTGAAACAGGCACTGTCGCATGCCGAAGCCGGCGCCGATGTGGTAGCGCCATCGGATATGATGGATGGCCGCATTGGCGCGATTCGTGAGGCGCTGGAAGAAGCCGGTTTCGTCCATACCCGCATTCTGGCTTATTCCGCCAAATACGCTTCCAGCTACTACGGTCCTTTCCGGGATGCGGTCGGCTCCGCCGCCAACCTAAAAGGTGGCGATAAAAAAACCTATCAGATGGATCCGGCCAATAGCGACGAAGCACTGCGCGAAGTGGCGCTGGATTTAACGGAGGGCGCCGATATGGTGATGGTGAAACCTGGTATGCCTTACTTAGACATAGTGCGGCGGGTCAAAGACGAATTTGGCGTCCCGACCTTTGCCTATCAGGTTAGCGGCGAGTACGCCATGCATATGGCTGCCATTCAAAACGGCTGGTTGGCAGAAAAGCCGGTCATTATGGAATCCCTACTGGCCTTTAAGCGGGCCGGTGCCGATGGCATCCTGACCTATTTCGCCAAAAAAGTTGCGGTTTGGCTGAAAGAAACAACTACCTGAATCACAAAAACTTCTGCACATACCAGCAACTGGCCTGTACGGCCAATTGCTGTTGCTGCGCCCAGCTAAGCCCATGCCGTACCAACTGCTCAGCCATGCCCTGGCCACGCAGTGCATCCGGTACATAAGTGCGCCAGAAATCGACACTATCGCCAAGCAGTTGGTATTCCAGCAGTGCTTCTTCGCCTTGCTGCACAATGCGAAAGCGCTGCAACTCGGGTTGGTGCTCAATGGCGTAGCGCATGTTCATTCCTCAGAGATTGACACAAAATATGCTGTGGCCCGGCTGAACCACCCAGATACAACTGGCCACTGTCTGCAAAACCATGTTTTTGGTACAAGCGAGCGGCTGACTGATTACGGCAATTGACGGTCAGTACCAGCCGCTTGAAACCGGGGAATTGCTGCTGACAATAGGCTGGCAGCTCACGCAAAACCGCTCCGGCGATGCCCCGCCCTTGTGCCGTCTGGTCAATAAAAAAACAACGCAACCCCAAATCCTTTGGCAACGCAAAGGCATGATAAGCACTGTAATGACTATCGAGCAAAAAGAAGCCCACTGCGTGTTGCTGATGACACACCAACTGGAAATGTTCACCTTCACGCTGTTGAGTGATCACGTCGCTAACAGGCAGAACAAAATCCTGCTGCGCCGACGCTACGCTCAACTGCCTGACTTCGGTTGGCACCGGCGTAGGGCAAGGACGCAGCGTGATGTTCACTGCAGCTCCAGCTCCCAGCCAGCGGCCTGCTGGTATTGCACTTCCTGCTCCAGCTCGGCCCGCATCAGCGGGTGCTGATCGAGCCAGCCAGCGGGCAATTGCAGCACCAATTGCTCACCTTTACCGCTTAGAGTGACATTGGGCAAGGCTTCATGCCGTCGGCGCATCGACAGCACCACGGCCAATCGCAGTATCCGCGTCAGTCGCACCGTTAACAGCACCGAAGTCATGGTCTGTTTAGCAATCAGTTCCCGGTTGATATCGGCTCTGTGGTTATGCACCAGTGCCATCAACAGCTGCTGCTGGGCCCGGGTAAAACCGGGTAAATCGGAGTGGCTGATGATGTAAGCACCATGGTGATGGTGGTTTTTGTATTCTATCAACAGGCCCAGCTCATGCAAAAGTGCTGCGCCATGCAGTAAACCCAGGCCATCAAACGCAGTCAGTGACCAGCGCGGGCTGAGTTGCTGTGCCAACGACTGAGCCATATCCGCCACCCGGTTGGCATGCTGCTGATCGATATGATAACGCACCATCAGGCTGGCCATGGTGCGGTGACGCACATCGCTTTCCTGCAGCTGAGGCAGCATGCTGTACAGCACGCCTTCACGCAAAGCACCACCCGATAAGGTCATGCCTTTGATACCCAGCGCACGGAACAAAGCAATCAAAATGGCAAGGCCCGATGGAAACACCTGCCGCCGCTCCTGCGCTAAACCAATCAGGCTCAGTTGATCCTGCCGACCACAGACCACCGCTTGCTGCATAATGGCTTCCAGTCGCTGCAAGGTAATGGTTTCATCCAGCCCCTGAGCAATCAGAATTTCCTGCATTGCTTGCACCGTGCCAGAAGCCCCCACTGCCACCTGCCAGCCCAACTCAGTAAATTCCGCCAAAATCGGCGCCAGCGTTTGCTCTGCAGCAGCAATAGCAGCATTGAAATTGTCTTCAGTCAGTAAGCCATCGGCAAAGTAAGCGTCCAGGAAGGTCACACAGCCCATATGCAGGCTGCTGAGTTTGAGTGGTTCAAAGCCTTTGCCGATAATAATTTCCGTGCTGGCCCCGCCGATATCAATGACCAGACGGTTTTGTTCGCAGTTGGAGGTATGAGCCACGCCCAGATAGATAATGCGGGCTTCTTCTTCGCCGCTGATCACCCGGATGGGGTGGCCTAAGATATGCTCGGCATCGTGCAAAAAGGTTTTGACATTGCGGGCCAACCTTAAAGTGGCGGTGCCAACAATACGGACATTTTGTGGCGGAATATCCTGCAAACGCTCGGCAAAAAGCGCCAGGCACTCCCAGCCGCGCTTCATCGCCCGGCGGCTTAGCACCAGGTTTTCATTCAAACCGGCGGCCAACCGAACTTTACGCTTCACCCGGCCTATCACCTGCACACTGCCGCCAACCACCTTGACCATCAGCATATGAAAGCTGTTGGAGCCAAGGTCGATGACGGCGTAGATATCCTGCTGTTCTGAGCGGGCTGGCTCAGCGACTGCGTGGACGTCGGCTGGCATTTGAGCTGGATCCGCTGCGACCACGGTTACCACCCCCACTGCGTGCTGTGGTGGTACGACGTCGAGCCCGAGGTTTGGGTGTCGTTAAATCGGTTAACAACGCATCCGGATCGTACTGGGTCACAGGCAACGGATGCCGGATGTAGTCTTCAATCGCCGTCAGGTTTAGCGCATAGCGCTCACAGGCAAAACTGATGGCTTTGCCACTTTCGCCCGCCCGGCCGGTACGACCAATACGGTGGACATAATCTTCGCAATCGTCCGGCAAATCGAAGTTGAAGACATGGCTCACTTTCGGAATATGCAGACCACGGGCGGCGACATCGGTTGCCACCAGAATATCCAGCTTGCCGCTGGTAAAGTCTTCCAGAATTTTCAGCCGTTTTTTCTGTACCACATCGCCGGTCAATAAACCTACCCGGTGACCATCGGCTTCCAGCCAGGCATGGACGTTCTCACAGCTGTGCTTGGTGTTGGCAAAGACAATGGCTTTGTCCGGCCACTCTTCTTCCATCAGGGTAAGTAACAACTTCATTTTGTCCGGATCGGATGGATAAAACAGCTCTTCGCTGATGCGACTGGCCGTCATCTGATCCGGTTCAATGTGAATGTGCACCGGTTCGTTCATTTGCTCAAACGCCAGCTCCTGCACCTTGTAGGACAAAGTCGCCGAAAATAACAAGCTAAGGCGCTCGTTGGCCGGCGGCATCTGACGGAATAAAAAGCGGATGTCTTTGATAAAGCCCAAATCGAACATCCGATCGGCTTCATCCAATACCACCACCTGAATTTGATCCAGCTGAAACAGGCCCTGCTTCTGATAGTCAATCAAGCGGCCAGTGGTGCCGATCAAAATATCGACGCCTTGTTCCAGCAACTGCCGTTGAGAGTCGTAGCCTTCGCCCCCATAGATAAGGCCAAGGCGAAAACCAGCGCTTTTTGCCAGTGCCACCGCATCCTGATGGATCTGAACCGCCAGTTCGCGCGTAGGAGCCATAATGATAGCGCGCGGCTGACCCGAGCCTCTGGGCTCGTTGTTCAATAAGTAGTGAAAGGTGGCGGTTAAAAACGCCAGGGTTTTACCGGTTCCGGTCTGAGCCTGGCCGGCGATGTCTTTGCCCTGCAGCGCCAGGGGCAGACACTGCGCCTGGATTGGAGTACAATAACTGAAACCCAGACTGTTCAGTGCGTCCAGGATCTGTGGTGCCAATGCGAAATCGGCGAACTTGTGCGATGTTAAGTGTGTTTTATTCATACCAGCCTAGCATAACTGTTCGCCTTGCATTAGGAAACAGCCGCGTTTAAATTGATGACATTTTTTGCAGTCGATCTGCCCAGTTCAATAACGGAGACAATCAATGAGTGACCTGATTTTACATGTTTCAGACGATAGTTTTGAAACCGATGTACTGAACGCTGAACAACCTGTTTTAGTCGATTTTTGGGCTGAATGGTGTGGCCCTTGTAAAATGATCGCGCCCATTCTGGACGATGTAGCGGGTGAATATCAAGGAAAAGTCACCATTGCCAAGCTGAATATCGATCAAAACCCGAATACCTCGCCTAAATACGGCATTCGCGGCATTCCTACCTTGCTGTTATTTAAAAATGGTCAGGTTGCAGCGACCAAAGTGGGCGCCCTATCCAAAACGCAATTAAAAGAGTTTTTGGACAGCAATATCTGATAACTCAGCCATGCATTGCAGTTTACTTAGCTGAACTGCAATGCTGCTGACTTTTTATGCAATTTTTTCATGATAAAATATAGACGCCTGCAGTATCTCCTGCTATTGTTACCAGCAGTACAACACCCATGACCACGCTTGTCTGTCGAGTAGACCAACTCCAAACCTTTTCAAACCCGCTGATAAGCTAACAACCCTTATTTAGATCAACTAGAACCCATCAACTATGCATTTAACAGAATTAAAAAGTAAGCCAATCAATGAACTGGTGGAATTAGCCGAGTCCATGGGCTTAGACAGCATGGCTCGTCTGCGCAAGCAGGACATTATCTTTGCCATTTTAAAGTCCCATGCCAAAAAAGGTGAAGAAATCTACGGCGGTGGCGTACTGGAGATTCTGCAGGATGGCTTCGGCTTCTTGCGCTCTGGCGACAGCTCCTATCTGGCAGGCCCGGACGATATCTATGTATCCCCCAGCCAAATTCGTCGCTTCAATTTACGTACCGGTGACACCATCGATGGGCTGATCCGGCCGCCGAAAGAAGGTGAGCGCTATTTTGCCCTGCTGAAAGTCAGCGAAGTAAACTTTGGTAAACCCGAACACGCCCGCAATAAGATCCTGTTTGAAAACTTAACCCCGCTGCATGCCAATGACCGCCTGCGAATGGAGCGTGGCAACGGCAGTACTGAAGACATCACGGCCCGGGTACTGGATTTGGCTTCCCCCATCGGCCGGGGCCAGCGCGGCTTGATTGTAGCGCCGCCCAAAGCCGGTAAAACCCTGCTGCTGCAAAACATCGCTCAGTCCATCGCCGCCAACCACCCGGAATGTGTGCTGATGGTGCTGTTGATTGACGAGCGGCCGGAAGAAGTCACGGAAATGCAGCGACTGGTCAAAGGCGAAGTGATTGCCTCTACCTTCGATGAACCTGCCAGCCGCCACGTGCAGGTCGCTGAGATGGTGATTGAAAAAGCCAAGCGCCTGGTTGAGCACAAAAAAGACGTTATTATTCTGCTCGATTCCATCACCCGCTTAGCCCGAGCTTACAACACCGTGATCCCAAGCTCAGGCAAGGTACTGACCGGTGGTGTCGATGCCAATGCGCTGCACAAACCAAAGCGTTTCTTTGGCGCCGCCCGTAATGTGGAAGAAGGCGGCAGCTTAACCATTATCGCTACTGCCCTAGTGGATACCGGCTCGAAGATGGACGAAGTCATCTACGAAGAGTTTAAAGGCACCGGCAACCTGGAGCTGCATCTGGCTCGTAAAATTGCTGAAAAGCGGATCTTCCCGGCTATTGATTTCAATCGCTCCGGTACCCGTCGTGAAGAGTTGATGGTGTCCCAGGAAGAACTGCAGAAAATGTGGATCCTGCGCAAAATTCTCAACCCAATGGATGAGGCAGATGCCATGGAGTTTTTAATCGACAAGCTGGGCATGACCAAGACCAACGACGAGTTCTTTGAGTCCATGAAGCGTCAGCGCAGCTAACAGCCTTCCGTAGCTCTAACAAGCCAGCCTGCAACCAGGCTGGCTTTTTTATTGCCTGCTTAGCCCAGACGCTGATGGATCAAAGGCATAGTGTCAACCGGCTCAGGCGCAATGGTGCAAGCAGCCAATACTTCCTGCACCGCCTGCTCAGCATCCTGTCGGCTGGCTGCGTGCACCTGCAGCAGCGGCTGCCCTTGGGTGATCGGACTGCCCGCCGCACACATAGCACTAAAACCTACCGCAGGATTGATTTTTTGCTCCGGATGCGAACGACCACCACCTAAACGTACCACGGCCATCCCAAGCGCCACTGTATCGTTGATCCGCAGGTAGCCACTGGTCGGTGCCGGTACATCCAGCACCACCGGCGCCTGTGCCAGATGAGCCGCCGGCCGCTCCAGCAAATCCGTTGGCCCACCAAGTGCGGCCACCATTCGGGCAAAGTACTCCGCAGCTTTTCCACTGCTCAGGCTTTGTTCTAACGCATCCACAGCGCTGGCTTTGTCCTTCGCGACTCCGGTTAGCACCAACATCTCAGCACCCAGTGCCAGTGTTAGCTGATGCAAGCGCGGTTCGCGTTTTTTGCCCGTCAGATAATCCAGGGTTTCCAGTACTTCCAGTGCATTACCGGCTGTAAGGCCAAGGATCTGGTTCATATCGGTAATCAGCGCTGCCGTCGGGACCCCTGCGCCACAGGCGGTATCCACAATGCTGCAGGCCAATTCATGCGCATCTTCTGCTGTGGCCATAATGGCACCATTGCCAACTTTAACATCCATCACCAGCGCATCCAGCCCTTCCGATAACTTCTTTGATAAAATCGAAGCGGTTATCAACGGAATGGATTCCACTGTGGCTGTGACATCGCGAATGCCATACAAACGCCGATCGGCCGGTGCCAGCTCATCGGTCTGACCGACGATTAAACAGCCCAGCTCTGGCAGCAACTGGCGGATACGGCTCAGCGACTGATTGCAGCTGTAACCTGGGATACTCTCCAGTTTATCGACTGTACCACCGGTATGGCCTAACCCACGGCCGGCAATGCTGGGCATAAAAACGCCACAGGCCGCCACCATAGGTGCCAGCATCAAAGTCACTTTATCGCCGACACCACCTGTGCTGTGTTTATCCACCACAGGACCATTCAGTTGGCCCTGCCAGTTCAGGCAGGAACCTGAGTCACGCATCGCCAGGGTAAGCGCCACTTTTTCATCCACCGACATGCCGTTCAGGTAAATCGCCATGGCCAGCGCGGCGGCCTGACTGTCGCTGAAACTGCCATCGGTTAAGCCTTTGGCAAACTGCTGAATATCGGCCTGGCTGAGTGCCTTGCCATCGCGTTTAATTTTAATAATTTCCTGAGGGATAGGCATGCCTTACTCCGTCGCTACTTTAGTGCTGTTTGCTAGATACATAGGGGTGAAGGCCTCTGGCAGCAGTTGCTGTACTGTCCAGCCTTGCAGTTGCTCTTTATGGTTGCTGCTGTAAATCATAGTGTCTGGCAAGAAAAACTCGGCAATCACCTGACGGCATATACCACAGGGCGGCGTTAACTGCTCTTGTGGGGTATAAACCATTAAAGCATCAAACTGGCGTACCCCTGCCACCACACCAGCGGCAATGGCGTTGCGCTCGGCACAGACAGTGCCCCCATAAGACGCATTTTCTACATTGCATCCCGTGTAGATTTGGCCACTGATGGCGCGTACTGCGACCCCCACTGGAAACTGGCTATAAGGGGCGTAAGCCTGTGCTGCCGCTGCTTTTGCTGCCTGATACAGGGGCTCAAGTTCAGACGTTATCGCTGTCATTTGTCATTCTCATTCAATCTGGCCATACCGACCCGGATCAACAGTTATGACGGCAAACCCTGCACAGATCAAGAGCAGAGGTTGAAATAGTGTTACTCTGTTAAACGAATTGCACGAATGCTGAGCGATGCCTGGCCGCCTGCGTCGTCGGTCAAATCCGGTACCAGATAAATGGCATTCACATGCGCTGCTACTATGCCATGATCGATGGATGTTGCAGGTGTCCAGTCCGGACGCTCAAAATCACTCAGAACCAGGGTAACTTGCCGCCAGTCGGTTGCCGCCGATAACACTGTCTGATAATGCGCATAGCTCTGATCGCCTTGCTCGCCATACTCCAGCTGCGATAACTTCACCACCAAATCGCTACTGCTGAGGTATTCCAGCGAGATGCTACTGTAACCGCCCAAGCTGCCTGCAGGTAGATCATAAATCAGCTCGACCCAGGAGTTGTTTTGCTCATCAACCCGGGGGACACGGGTAAAGGCAATGCGGGCAATACCATCTTGCACCAGGTCACCATCGACAGCTGCCTTGCTGCCATGAGGATCGGTGGCGTAACGCCAGTCCAGTGCATCCAATTCACCCTTGACCGCAGAAGGAACTGCTGACCTGTCGCTGCAGCCAAGCAGCGCCAGCAATACCAACAACCCTAACCATTGATGTTTCATTCTTATCTCCTCGTCGTTAGTTCAAACCCATCCGCATCCAGATAAGCCGGGAATTTATCTTTAAACTGCTGCAATGCGGCTCCATCCAGCTCAGCTGCCAACACAGCCGCCCTATCAGCACCATCCACCAGCGACTGGCCCAAATAATCGAGCAGCAAGCTATCACCACTGTATTCAACACCATTGCCATCGCTGCCGATGCGGTTACAACCAATCACGTAGCACTGGTTTTCAATGGCGCGGGCTGCCAGCAGCGTGCGCCAGGCCAAGCGACGCGGTGCCGGCCAGTTAGCAACATAAATCAACACATCGTAATCATTCCGGTTTCGGCTAAATACCGGGAAACGCAGGTCGTAACAGATTTGCAGGCAAAAACGCAGCCCGCGCCAGGGTACAATCACCCGATCAGTACCAGCCTGGTAGGCATCATGCTCGCCCGCCATCCGAAACAGATGTTTCTTATCGTACTGAAAGTAC
The DNA here is from genome assembly GCF_036327005.1 of Alkalimonas mucilaginosa. Classification (NCBI taxonomy): domain Bacteria; kingdom Pseudomonadati; phylum Pseudomonadota; class Gammaproteobacteria; genus Alkalimonas; species Alkalimonas mucilaginosa. The sequence goes on along the minus strand of NZ_JAUGZK010000013.1, from coordinate 88,323 downwards.
TGCCCTTCAGGTGTAACAAAGTACAAACGGTTGTAGTACCTGCCCTGCTCTGTCACCGCCACCGAGCCACAAAGTGCCGCGCCGGATAACGCCGCCTGCTGTTTCAGCCAGTTCAGGCTCTCCCCACCGGCCGGCTCGGCAACGGCGGCACTGTCCATCGAAAAGCCGGTGGTAAACATTTCCGGCAACACAATCAAATCCTGACCGCTCAAAGCTGCAATTTGCCCGGCTAACTGCTGCCGGTTGGCCTTGGGATCCTGCCAATGCAGCCTGCATTGGACTGCGGCAACCTTTACAGCTGGCATAACACCTCCGCTGCCTGGCGCAAAGTAGATTCGTCCTTCGCAAAACAAAACCGAATCAACCGCTGGTCCGGCGGTGCTTGATAAAACACACTCAGCGGGATTGCTGCTATCTTGTGATCGATAGTGAGCCTGCGACAAAATTCAACATCCGATAGATCGCTGATGGCACTGTAATCGGCCAGCTGAAAATAAGTCCCCTGTGCAGGCAGCAACTGCAAGCGGCTGTGGCTCAGTTGCGATGCAAAATAATCACGCTTGTGCTGGTAAAAGGCAGCTAAACCACTGACCTGCTCCGGGTGCTGCTGCAGCATGGTCGCTACCGCATATTGCGCTGGAGTAAAGCTGGAAAAAGTGACGTACTGATGTACTTTGCGAAACTCCGCCATCAGCGGTGCTGGCGCCACACAATACCCCAGCTTCCAGCCGGTGACATGAAAGGTTTTGCCAAAGGATGAGACTACCAGGCTGCGCGCTGCTAAGTCTGGAAAGCACAAGGCACTGAGTTGCGGCCGGCGATCAAATACCATGTGTTCGTAGACTTCATCGCTCAGGCAATACAAACCATGCTGGCAAACCAGGTGCTGCAACTGCTGCCAGTCATCCGCGGTAAAAACCTGGCTGCTTGGATTATGCGGGCTATTGACGATAATCAGCCGGGTTTTATCGGTAATCGAGTCCGCCACTTGCTGCCAGTCGACCTGAAAATCAGGGGCCTTCAGAGCCAGGTGCACCGTGCTGCCACCAGCCAACTGTACAGCTGGGGCATAACTGTCGTAAGCGGGATCAAAAACGATCACCTCATCACCGGGGCGAACCAGTGCCTGGATGGCACAAAACAGCGCCTCGGTTGCACCAGATGTAACCGTGATCTGTTGCTCCGGGCATAGCTGCTGCCGGTAACAACGCGCAATCAGAGCGGCGATCTGCTGGCGCAGAACCAACACCCCAGCCATGGGTGCATACTGGTTCAGCCCCTGCTGGCTATATGCTGCCAGTTGCTGCAGCAAGAAAGGATCACAGCCAAAATCAGGAAAGCCCTGTGACAGGTTGATCGCTTGCTGCTCAGCAGCCAACTGCGACATCTGACTAAAAATCGAGCTGCCCACTGCGGGCAGTTTGGATTGGAGGTTGGAGTACATAGTTTGTCCTGACAGTGAACTATCCTTACCTTAACGCCTGCAGCAGGCTCGCTGCAACCGGCCAAAGCCGGCACTAAGCCGCACTGGTTGCCAAATTACTCAGGCATGCTATCATTTCAGCCCTATTTATGTATAGACATCTAAACGTCAGGGCGTTCAGAGGTGTAAGCTAATGAATCATACAACGCAGCAGGTACAACAATTAAATCCTTACGCGATCGCCTTGTGTGCTACTGGCCGCTGGATTGCCAGCCGTCACTGGGTGCCTGCTACTGGCGGTAACTTTTCCATACGCACTGCTGAACACAGTGCCCTGGTCACCGCATCCGGCAAAGATAAAGGCGAACTCAGCCCGCACGATCTGCTGCCAGTCAGTTGGGCAGAAGGCGAGCTGGTTTGCGCCGGTCAGCCTTCTGCAGAAACAGCATTGCACGCCCGGCTTTATCAACTGGATGATTCAATAAAAGCGGTGTTGCACACTCACTCGGTACAAGCCACCGTGTTTTCCCGGTTGATTCCAACCGAACAGCACACATTTACCGGCTACGAGATGCAAAAGGCCATTCGCGGTCAGCTCAGCCACGACCAGCCCTGCCCCCTGATTATTTTTGAGAATACTCAGGACATGCCAGCCCTTGCCGCTCAGGTCGCTACCAACTGGTCACAGGTGAAGGGCGCCTCGGCCTTACTGGTTCGCGGCCATGGTCTTTATGTTTGGGGCCAGAATCTGGATGAAGCAAAAAGACATTTAGAGGCCTGGGAATTTCTTATACACTGTGAGCTGGAACGAATTCGACTTACTGGATCTTTATGAAATACCGCGCCCTGATCACCGACATTGAAGGCACTACCACCCGTATCAGCTTTGTCACCGAGGTGTTGTTTCCCTATGCCGCAGAGCAGCTACCGGACTTTATCCGCCAGCGCAGTGAACAGGCCGAAGTAGCCTTGCAACTAAAGGCGGTCCGCCAGTTGATGAAGCAACCGGAAGCCAGCCTGAACGACATTATTGCCCAATTGCAGGCCTGGATCCGTGCTGATGAAAAAATCACGCCACTGAAAGCCCTGCAAGGCATGGTCTGGCGGCTCGGGTATCAACAAGGGCACTTTACCGGCCACCTGTACCCGGATGCTGCCGAGCAGCTCAAAGTATGGCAAGCCAAGGGGGTGCAACTCTTTGTCTACAGCTCAGGCTCGGTAGAGGCGCAGCAACTGCTGTTTCGCTACAGTGACTTTGGCGATTTAACCCCCTTGTTCAGTGGTTACTTTGATACCCGCATTGGTGGAAAAAAGGAGATCTCCTCCTACGCGGCTATTTTGCAACATTTGCAACTGCCACCCGGCCAGGTGCTGTTTTTGTCCGATGTGGTGGCCGAACTGGATGCCGCCAGCAAGTTGGGGATCGCTACCACCCAGTTAATTCGTGACGGTCAAGCCTCTGGGATGCACCCGGTTGCCCAGGATTTTAACCAAATCGAGGTCTAATTATGTCCAGCTTAACCATCTACACAGCCCAGGAGCCCACTCAACCAGTATTCCAAAGCGACAACCTGGTTGAGATTGCCGAGAAACTGCAGCAACAAGGGATCCGCTTTGAACAATGGCAAGCCAATCAACCCATCGAGGCCAGCACCGATCACGCCAGCATCCTGGCAGCCTACAGCGATGACATCGCGCGACTTAAGCAGCAAGGCGGCTATGTGACGGTAGATGTGATTTCACTAAGCAGTGATCACCCGGATAAAGTGGCCTTACGGCAAAAGTTTCTGGCCGAACATACTCACAGTGAAGATGAGGTGCGCTTTTTTGTCCGAGGTGAGGGGTTGTTTTGTCTGCATTTGGGCGAGCATATATATCAGGTGCTGTGCCAGCAAAACGATTTAATCAGTGTACCGGCTAATACCCCACATTGGTTTGATATGGGCAGCGATCCCAACTTCACCGCGATTCGGTTATTCAATAACCCGGAAGGCTGGGTTGCTAACTTTACTGGTAGCGAAATTGCCAGTCGCTTTCCATTATTGCCTTAAAGCCTTAGCAGTCCAATGTGACAACCAACAGGGTTGTATAGCTGAGTTTTTCTCATTCGACGGATGGATTTATCTCCTTTGTCAGCAAAACAGAAACAACTTAGTCTGTACCTGTCGCCCCGAAAAGGCGGTTCCACCCTGTCTATCCTTGTCTTTCGCCCGGAGCTTGCTCCGGGCATTTTTTTATGCTCAACGCAGCCGCGTTAAGACGCCGGCAGCAACAGCAGCCCCCTCAAACACACCACTGTCCAGCACCCAGCCAGTCACCAGCTTAGCTGGCGTAACATCAAAGGCTGGGTTAAATACGGATGCCTGCTCCGGTGACCAGCAGACGCTGCCAAAACTACCGCTCACACCGCGCACTTCCGCCGCCGGGCGCTGCTCGATCGGGATCTGACCGCCATCGCTACAACCCGGGTCTACTGTAGTATGCGGCGCTACCACATAGAAAGGGATCCGATGATAATGTGCCAGCACTGCCAGGCTGTAAGTGCCAACTTTGTTGGCAAAATCGCCATTGGCGGCAATGCGGTCGGCCCCGACAAAAATACGGTCGACCTGACCGCGAGCCATTAACATGGCCGCCATATTGTCGCATATCAGCTGATAGGGGATGCCGAGCTGCTGACACTCCCAGGCAGTTAAGCGCCCGCCCTGCAATAGGGGCCGCGTTTCATCGACCCATAGCTGAATTTGCTTCCCCTGCTGATGTGCTAACCGAATCACCCCAAAGGCAGTGCCTACGCCTGCAGTTGCCAGGCCCCCCGTATTACAATGTGTCAGCAAACGCTCACCCGGCTGCACAAGCGCGGCACCATGGGCAGCCATCTGCAAGCACAATTGCACATCCTCGGCAAACAGCTGCTCCGCACATTCCACTGCGGCCCCCACATAATCCTGCTGCACCAAGGCTGCAGCCATGGCATCCAGATTATTCATCAGGTTTACCGCTGTCGGGCGGGCTGCCCGAAGCACTTCAGCGCTTTGCAGCAGTTGCTCCCGGCTATCCCCCTGCTCTGCCCGATATGCCAACAATAAGGAAGCAGCCATGCCAATGGCCGGCGCCCCCCGCACCTGCAACTGCTGGATCATGGTAACCATTTGGTTTACTTCGGTGCAGTGCAGCCAGCTTTGCTGATGCGGCAACTGCGTTTGATCCAGTATATACAGTTGGCTTTGCTCGGTTTTAATGCTGAGACCCGCTATATTTTTCATGCTTTATGCCCAATTTAGCCTTGCAGACGTCTAGAATGTTTGCGATTATGCAGCTCTTCTATTGCCCTGACAAGTCCGGATCCAGCATGAGCGACTACCAAACTTTTACCGCAGACGATGCCAGACAGTTTGCACTCAGCCATAGTGATACTTTTCGTGACAGCGACAAACTTGAAGCCGAAGAATTTGGTGACGGCAACCTGAACCTGGTGTTTCGGGTTAAAAACCAACAGGGCCGAAGCCTGATTGTGAAGCAAGCCCTGCCATACGCCCGCTGTGTTGGTGAAAGCTGGCCGCTTACCATTGACCGAGCCAGAATAGAGGCTGAAGTATTGCTACGTCACGGTCGGATTTGCCCGGAACATACCGTCCAAGTACTGCATTACGATGCAGCCAAAGCAGCGATTTTGATGGAGGATTTAGGGCAACTGACTATTTTGCGTAGCGAGTTGGTAGCGGGCAAACAGTTCCCCAGGCTTGCCAGCCAAATGGCGCAGTATCTGGCGCATACCTTGTTTCATACCAGTGATTTTGTGCTAAATGGTTTACAGAAGAAAACCGAGGTTGCCCGCTTTTTAAACCCGGAACTCTGCCTGATTACTGAAGATTTATTCTTCACCGATCCCTACTGCAATCACGAGCGCAACAACATTCATCAGGCCATTCTGCCACAGGCGCGTGAGCTTTGGCACGATGAGGCCTTGCAGGCCGAAGTGGCACGACTGAAAGCGGACTTTCTTTCCAAGCCACAAGCCCTGTTGCATGGCGATGTGCACAGCGGCAGTATTTTTATTGATGCACAACAGTGCAAAGTCATCGATGCTGAGTTTGGTTTTTATGGCCCTATCGGTTTCGACGTCGGCAGCCTGATCGGCAATTTATTGCTGAACTACGCCGGTCAGTTTGGTTTGCAGGAAGACACTACTGCCCTCGAGCAACAACATAGGTATCTGCTCGAACAAATCGAAACACTTTGGCAAGGTTTTGCCAGTGAGTTTAGCCAACTGATGCAAACCCAGAGCAAAGAAAGTAGCTTTGCCAACAGCAGCTATCAGCACTTTTTCCTGCAACAAGTGCTGGCCGACAGCATCGGCTATGCCGGTTGTGAATTGATCCGCCGTACCGTTGGCCTGGCTCATGTCGCGGATTTAGAGCAGATCCGTAATGAGCAGCTTCGTGCCCGTAGTGAGCGTTTAGCGCTGATGCTGGGGCGGCAGCTTATTATGCAGCGACACAGCCTCACCACCATTCAGCAACTACTCACGCTGGTGCAGCACCAGGAACTTCCAGCCTAAGCAGAGGCTATGCCTTTGCTTTTGCCCATATAAAGCATTGTTTAGCAATGATTTTTATATTTGATGCGCGTTTAATTCAATCACCCTATCTACCGAGGCAATTGTCTCTGGCCGGTGAGCGATCACCACCCGGGTGATGTGCAATTGCTGAATGGCTTTGCTGACATAGGACTCCGTTTTGGTATCCAAATGACTGGTCGCCTCATCCAAAAACAGAATTTGCGGTTGTCGGTACAACGCCCGGGCCAGCAGAATACGTTGTTTTTGCCCGCCCGACAGCGCTGAGCCCATATCGCCAATCAGGCTGTTGTAGCCCATCGGCATCTGCTCGATGTCCTGGTGCACCGCGGCCATTTGGGCGCATTCCACGACCCGGCGCATATCGTACTGCTCTTCAAAAAACACAATGTTGTCGCGAATGGAGCCGGATAGCAGCTGATCATCCTGCATCACCGCAGCTATCTGGCGCCGGTAATTGGCCAACCCCAACTGCGGCAGTGGTATGTCATCCACCAGCACCTCACCCTTTGATGGCTGCAACAAGCCCAGCATCACCTTCATCAGAGTAGTTTTACCACAACCAGAAGGGCCAACCAGAGCCACAGACTCACCGGGTTCAATCACCAGGCTAACATCCTGCAACACCGGCTTGGTGACATCGCTGTAGGAGAAGTCAATGTTACGCAGCTCCAGCCGACCTTGCAGTACCCGCTGCTCACGCTCCTGTGCCGGATGCACCTGCTCTTTGGCGGTCAGGGCAATATCCCCCAAACGCTCAAAGTGCAGACTGAGCATACGGAACTGAATCATCTTTTCTACCAGGCGCGCCATTCTGTCCATAAACTGACTTTTGTACGCTATAAAGGCAAACAGCATCCCGGTACTAAAGCCACCATCAATAACCAGCAGCGCCGCCAGATACACCACCAGAATATTCTCCAGGCCAAACAGCAGCCGATTAACCGTCTGATAGGAAATATTGAAGACACCAAGGCGAATGGATTGATTGGTCGCATCAATAAAATGGTTCTGCCACAACCCTTCCCGCTTGGCTTCTGAACCAAAGAGTTTAATGGTCTGGATACCGCGTACTGTCTCCATAAAGTTGGAGTTTTCTTTCGCCTGAGCCAGAATCTCCTGCTCAGACACAGCACGCAGTGAACGATACATCACTAACCGAAAGCCGGCATACAACAACACGGCCGCCAGTACGACCAGACTCAGCATTGGGCTGTAGATAAGAATTACAGCCAAAATCGCAACCGCCATCAGGCCATCGATTAAAGCTTCAATAACCCCGGTAGTTAACAGCTCACGCACCTGGCGCAACGAGCCAAAACGGGAGACCACATCACCCATATGGCGCTTTTCAAAATAGCTTAGCGGTAAACGGATTAAGTGATGAAATAAGTTACCCGCCATCTGGATATTCAGTAAGTTGCCAAAATGCAACAATACGAACCCCCGCACTGCGCTGGTGGCCACTTCAAACAACAGCACCAGCGCAAAGCCAAGCGCCAGTACCAGTAACAAGCTGGTATCGCTGGTTAAAATCACATCATCGATGACCAGTTGCATGTAATAGGGTGCAACCAGAGTAAACACCTGCAACAAAATGGATAAGGTAAAAAGCAACAGCAAAGAACGCTTCAGGCCAGTAATTTTTGTCCAGAAATTGGCCAAACCCAACCGACTTTGACCGGGTTTAAGCTTGAACTCATTGGTTGGTAACAACTCCAGTGCTACACCGGTAAAGTGTTTACTGGCTTCTTCCAGCGTCAGCTTGCGCAGCCCCATGGCCGGATCGTGAATAATGACATGCCTGGCCTGCACTGCTTTTAACACCACAAAGTGATTCAAATCCCAGTGCAAGATGCAAGGTGTCTTAAGTGCTGCCAAATCCTCCAGCTCAATTCTAAGTGGCCGGCTTGATAGTTGCAGCTTTTCGGCAAAATTCATCAGATCGAGCAAGGTACAACCTTCAATGGACAGGGAGAATTTTTGCCGCAATTCATTCAGGCTGGCCTGGTAACCATGAAAACCCGCCACCATCGCCATACAGGCAAGACCGCACTCCGCCGCTTCGGTTTGGTGCACCATCGGCAGGCTACTTCGCTGCCAGAATGTCAGTTTCTCGGTCATGGCCTGCATTACAACTGTCCTTTCAAGCTATAAATCGGATCAAACAGCCACTGCAACAGGCTGCGACGCTCGGTGATAATATCGCCATCCAGGGTCATACCCGCCCGTAGTGGCAAGTCACGATTGTAAGCCTGGATCTGCTGCGCAGACAGCTGCACCCGCACCCGGTAACTGGGCTCCTGCAACGTCATCTCTGGCACTTCCTCGGGTAACAGGACGGTATGGCTCACCTCCCGCACCTGCCCCTGATGCACACCAAACCGTTCATAGGGAAATGCATGAAAACGCAACCGGACATCCTGGCCAGGTTCAATAAACGCAATGGCGCTGGTTGGGACATAGACGATAGCTTCCAGTTCGGCCCCTTCGGGCAATAAACTCAACACACTATTGCCCGCATTCATAAAATGGCCAGGCCTAGGCAAAATGCCACTGACGGTACCGGCCTTCGGCGCTCGGATCATGCTGCTTTGCTCATGCTGCAAGCGTGTCAGTTGATTACGCAGCTCTGAGATTTGATTATCCAGTTGTGCCAGCGTGGCCTGGTGCTCCAGCGGTAGCTGTTGTTGCAGACTTTGCTGTTGCTTTAACTGCTCTTGCAGGGTGAGTTGCTGGCCTTGCAGAACCTGATCCTGTTGCTGCAACGACAACAGCGTATCTTGCTGCCTGCTGAGCTCCAGATTGGAAATAAAACCAGTGCCGGATAGCTGTGAAAGCTGCTCCACCAAATGCTGATTTAACGCTAAGCGCTGCTGAAAAGTCGCTTGCTGTTGCAGCACTTGCTCAAGCTGTTGCTCCAGGTTCAGCACCCGCTCATTGATTTCTTGTGTCCGAATGCTAAAACGGCTTAACTCCTGCTGTTTTTGCTGCTGCAGGTTGGCCAGAATAGCAGCCAGCTCCTGTTGCAGTGAAGCATTCAGCTCGGAATGCTCTGAGGAGAAATGTTGCATGGTTAGCTGCAGCAAGGGTTGACCGGCTTCCACCCAATCGCCTTCCTGCACCAATAATTGCTCCACAGTACCGGACTGAGAGGCTTGCACCCGAATCACTCCCTGCTGTGGCTGCAATACACCAAAGACCACCGCTTTGCGGCTGTAACTGCCACTCAGCAGGAAAATCAGCGAGCACACCACAATAAAGGCGATCAAGCCAGTAAGCCAGGCAAAAGCAGGCACTTGCACCAAACTGACTTCACCTTGCATGCGTGCACTTTGCTGGGTCAGGACCTGTTCACGGAAAAGAGATTTCATACCCGCTCTGTCGCCTCACAATTCCAGCTTATCACTGACACATACCCCGGTAAGAATTCTGCTGTAAAAAGCACTTAAGGATCCTGATTCATCCTACATAATGGATGTAACTATAACACAAGCAAAAAGTGAACCTGTCAACCGACAGGTTCAGCTTGTTTTAACACTCTACGGTATGGCAAGGGATGGTTTTACAAGCCACAGCATAGGACGGGCCGCACTCAATCAAAGTATCGCAGTTGTATTGTGAGATTGTATTGCAGTCCAGATGGCCTGTGCAGCCACGCTCTGACGGAAAGCCCTGCCCCGCCGCGACTTGAGGTGTCAGGCCAATGGGCAACTGCGCAGAGTCCATCGACAAGTTGATTAACGTCTTTTTTTGTAAGGTAAGCTTCATACGATTCTGTTCCTTTGGGTTACGATTACTTAAACCAGTACTACTACTTTAATTACGTATTGGCCAGGTGAGTCCATAGCCTTGCACAACTTACTTTTCGGGCTATCAGACCTGTCGGATGGATCATCCAGACTCGATATCAACGACAACTGTTAGCCAGCATGCTGTTGTTGCCGTTGCTGTTTACTTTGCTCCGCCAGATACAAGCGCCGTAAAAAGTCATACACCACAAACTCCTGCTCACGACCGTAGGCTTTAAAAATTCGGTTGTTAAACATATGCAGCAGCGAATGCATTAACGAATCCAGCGAACAACTAAGCTGCGCTTGCTGTTGCAACACTAATAGCTCTGCAGTAATTGGGCCCAGCTGTTGCAACAACTGCTGTCTGAGCTGCAGCATCTGTTGCAATGGCTGTTCGTTGCTGCCTGTTGCCAGCGCCCGGAAGTCTTGTTCTATCTGTGAACTGTATTCACGATACTTCTTGCCCAGTTGCGTGCGCAGCTGCGCATGCTCCTGAAATTCCTGCCCGAAGCCCTGTCGCAACTCACTAATCAGCGCCAACTTTTGTCCCGCCTGATAACCAAAGGCTGTCAGCAGAGCGTCCACCCCCTGTAGTGCCATGCGCCAGCGAACCGACTCGCCATATTCACGAATTAGTGCCAAGGTATCGAGCACCAAACTGCTATCGACTTGAAAAAGCCGCTCGACCCACACCATAGCGGCATCGCCACCATAGCGCTCAACCTCACGTTGATAGGTAAACAGCTCGGTTTTATGCAGCCGGCCACTTTCCAACCAGGGAGCCAGTCGCTGCTGTAACAGCGGCAGTACCTGGCCATAGAGCATGGCAGGTTCACCACGCAGGCGTACTCGCAGATGCCAGTCCGGATCGCCATAGCGAATAAAAAACCATTGCGTAAACAGCCCCTGTTGCTGACACTGCTTTAGGAAAGGAGCCAGGATATCGCTTAGCACCAGCTCAGCCGTACTCTGAGCGGCATAAATTTTAAGACTTAGCCACTGTGAACCAGGTGCAAAGCGACGTTGGATGGTCATTCCCAACTGCCTGGCCGGATTGGGGTGCAAGGTAGTAAAAGGTTTGGCCTTAGGGTTTAACAGCGGCACAATGATTTCATGCACAAAATCCTCATCCCCAGTGCGCACCGCACTCTGATATTGCATGGCCAGGGATTCTTTTAGCAGAACTTTTTGCTGACTTTTTGTTTCATCCAGTAAAGCAGTAAGCAACAGCGGATTTTGCAGGTCTATGGTCAGCACATTATCGCTGACCGCATAGCAGACATAACGGGGTAACTGATAGCGCTGCTCCAGTGCATGCCAGGCTTCCGGTTGCCAGATGTCATCAATCACCAAAGCTTGCAGCAGGCTGCGATCTACCAGCCACTGCGCCTCATGTAAGATGAGATTATCCAATTGCACCCTTGGCTGCTGCTCCATCTGCATAAAGCTGGCAGGGGCATTAAAATATGGCAATCTGCCTTGTTGATGCTGCAGCATGCAAAGAAAGCGGTACAAGCCCAGACTTCGTGCGGAGTAATTATGTGCAGAGCTAAGCCGGGGAATCACTTGTTTATTGAGCCGGCGTGACCACAGTTTCACCTGCCCGGACTCGACAAAAACATAGAGATCCTGCAGCTGAATCTGCTGCTGTTCCGGCAAAGCCGAATCGGCTAAAAACACAATCTCATACTGACGCAGTGCTGGTCTTGCAATCACATTGCCTGGCCTGCCATCAGGCATATGCACCACCTCGGCAAACACCACATCGGGCGACAAGGCTTCTTCTGCGGCTAAATAAGCACGCACCTTCTGCTCTAAGCCATCGTCCAAATGGCAGAAGCGCCCCAGCAAATTGGCACCAGAAGGCCCTGAACAGCCATGGAAATGCAGCAATGGCTGCCCTTCGTTATCAAGATAGCAACTGATATTGGCCGCAAAGGATGCCGGCAGCTGTTGCCATAAGGTCTCACTATTGGCCTGGGCTAAAAGGTCATCGCTGCTTAATTGAATAACGGCTACTCGCGCCTGTTGCTGCATGGCTGATAACAGCTTCTGTTCCAGCGCATTTTGCGGCTGGTTTTTGCCACTGCGTCGCCGGCTGGCAATATGGATGCCTGCCAGTAATGGCGTTTCATAACCCGTATCACTGGAGTAAGGAATACCCGCTTCATCATCCAGCAATTGCAACAAAGGTACAAACTGACCTTCAAAACGCTGCTGGAAACTGCCGATAAACTCTTTAAATGAGCTTTCAGCTGGTGAGCTCTGAGCTTTTAATGCCAGCAATGCTTTTTCCAGCACCGTGACCACACCCTTATCCAACTGGTTCTGCATCATCGCCCGGTAAGTATCGGTCTGAAATAATTTATTTTCCGACACCGGATACACTAGCTGCTTGAGTTGCTGCACAATGGCCTGATAATCATCTGGCTGTGCAGCTTGTTGCTGATCTATCCAGGCCAACCGTTCCAAAGCAGCCTGTAGCTGAGTACTATCCTCGAGATTTCCAGCCTGAAGTAACTGCTGCAGAAATGCCTGATCCGGCTGACCGCTGGTTAAGGGCAGCTTCAGCTCGGCCACCAGCACTTGCTCTTGAATCAACTGTCGGACATAGTCCGCAATATCGTCTTTTGCAGCATCAGGAAAATCGGCACTAAATTGCTGGATCAACTCCGCTTCTGTCATGCATGCTGTGGCAAGCCGTAACATGGCCTCCAGTGCTTCATCACGTTCTACCGAGCTCAGTCGATACTGCCGCTGCGCAGACGATTGATACGATTCAATGTAGTGCATAAAGGCACCTAATGGGTACAAGGTGGTATTGGGCTGGTAGCGGAGCTGCTTGCGCCCATCATCACTCTGTGCCCATTGCAGTTGCATAGTGCTCAGATAATGCATGTCCAAACGGGTTTTGCGTTTATCCTGCAGCAAATCACCCGGCATTAGCCGGCTGCTTTCAGCAAACTCTCCCAGCGCAACACCGGCAAAAAGCCCAAAAGGGGTAGGCCGGCAGCTCATGCGAATCAAGTACTTTAACAAAGCGGCAGTCACTTTACGGCCTGATTTGCTGTCTGGCTTGCTGCGCCAAAGTTCAAGTCGCTCGGCCAAAGACGGGCTGGCCAGATAGATGGCCTCAAGTACCCCAGGAGACGCTAACCAACTGGCCAAATAATCTTGCAAAGCCAGGTTCGTTTTGGGGAGTTGTTTGATTTTACTCACACTAAGGCGCGTCAGTCTGACCACATGAAAGTCAGCGATAAGGGTGGTTTTACTGCTCATAGCATTCCTTTCTTATTCTTTTTATCAGGCCAGCAATAGCGCATCGATCCAATCCGGCTCTTGGCCAGCGGCAACCAATAAACAGAGACCTACCCCTGCATAGCCACTTAAGAATGAGTAATCTTCTTCAAAGTGCAGATTATCCGGCCCATCTTTTAATTTGTTAAAGCCCGCCAAGCCTTGTTTTTCAAAACGCGACAACACAAAGTCTCGCCAATGAGCCGATGCAGCAGCTATTTCTGGGTGAGGGTAATAACGCTGTAACAAGCTAAAAATGACGATAAGACCAGCGGCGCCATGGCAAAGCCCGGCATCCTGAATCATGGCATCCGTCGGCCCCCTGCTGCTGGCGTGCAGGCTGATAGCCTGTGCCAGTTTGGAATAGCCCGGCTCAGACAGCAAGGCACCTGCCCGAAACAGAGTCAACGCGATGGTAAGATCGCCATAACACCAACCCAGCCTGGATTTTGCAGGGTACCCCGCCAGATTAGCGTAATAACTGCCATAGGTAGCTGGATCCTGCTGCTGTTTCACCAGCCAGTGACAGCCTGCACGCAGTACTTTGGTCGCCTTAAGCTTGCAATCCTCTTCATCTAAATGAGGAATTAATGCAATCAGTGCGGCCAGTATTCCCGGCACGCCATGAGCCAAACCTAAGTTAAACTCTTGCTCATCTTTATCTTCCACCAAACGATAGGCTGACGTTGGCTGTGTGGGCCAGGAGCACTCATTTTCATGAAAAAAGTGAGCTCTGGCGATGAGCTCTGCAACAAGACTCTCAATCAACTGCTTACCCTGTCCATGATGTGCGCGTCTTGCTGCGTAAGCCGCAATACCATTTAACCCCAGCACATATTCAAACTCAGCATTGCCCTGTGCAGAGAGCACATAGTCATGCAATACAGTGTCGCTGTTGGCATTAAACTCAGCCTGATACTCCGTATCATTCAGTATGACTTCGTAAAACCAGGCAATACCGGAAAGTCCATGGCCAAAGCACATGGCATAGGGCACTTCCATATTCGGTGATAAATCAGCAAGCAAGTCTTCAAACTGGCTTTCAGAAATGAGGCCGGGGATCCAACGCGCGGCATACCATAAAAATAACAGCTGGCCGGCACGGCCTGATAAAATCCCTGGCTGAGAGGGGGGATGCATATTGTCGGTAATATGCGCAGTCAGCAATGCAATAATGTTTTTAATTTTGGTTGTATCAGCCACAAAGCTTAACTCCTACACAGCCTGTTAAGATAAACGAAAGCGAGAGGAGAGCCTCTCGCTTTACTCCCTATCACCCAAGAATAATCAAGGGATTTGACAGCATGCATTGGTCCAGCCAAAGGGATCGGATGGACAGCCTGGTTGATTGGGGGTATCCCGAGTTGCGGGGATAGTCCCACCATCAAAACCACCACCAACTTGCGGGGTTAGCTCTTCAGGAAGTACCTTGTTATCATGTGACAAATTCACCAGTTGCGATTTTTTTAGATTTAGTTTCATTGTTGTTTCCTTTTGGTTTGCTATCACCTGCAAAAAGCAGGGACACCAGTCATAACAACTACAACTTAGCACAGCAATAGATACCAAAAATTATCATATATATATCACAACGAAAAACAAGGACCCAATATTAACAAGCAGCGGTCAACAGCTCCCTGATCGTTGCCGTAGTTTCGGTTGGAGGACATTCACTACTAACCGGTGAATGGCATTGAAGCGTATTTCCCCCTGCAACCTGTGGCGTAAGTTGCAGTGGTAAAACCAAGGTGTCTTCTGACAGGTTAAGCAATTGTTCTTTTTTTAATTGTAAGTTCATGTTGAAAATCCTCATTATCTGACTTCATCATCCATACTGGACTTAGTAAACGACATAAAAATGTGCCTGAATGCACACATAGCTATCATTGGGAGTGCCAGCAGAGCTGGCATTCTCCCTTAACGGCCTAAAAATCAGGGGATAATGCAACACCCTATGGTTGAACCATCCGGATTGGATACACATGTATCCATATTGGCAG
The DNA here is from genome assembly GCF_036327005.1 of Alkalimonas mucilaginosa. Lineage (NCBI taxonomy): Bacteria > Pseudomonadati > Pseudomonadota > Gammaproteobacteria > Alkalimonas > Alkalimonas mucilaginosa. The sequence goes on along the minus strand of NZ_JAUGZK010000013.1, from coordinate 73,230 downwards.
TGATACAACCATTAAAGGGTGAAGATGGCATGGGGCGGGTACCACCGGCCACTTGCGGAGTTAACGCCTCTGGTAAGACTTTGTTATCTTGGGACAGGTTGACAAGCTCGGATTTTTTTAGATCTAACTTCATAGTTATTTCCTTCATTTTTAATTTTTGATGTTGCTTGAATCACATCAAGCAGCACATCAATATCAATGAAGACCCAGCAACACAACAATACGGAAGAATTTATCACTTAAATATCACATAAAACCAGCTTCGATATTGCTACAAAAATATCTACACTGGAGTAAAGAACACAAATGTGTTTACAAAGCAGGTACCAGCAGGCAACAAGGCCTGCTGGTTGATGATGATAGTTTAATACTTAATACTGCAGCCATAAGGGCGGGTGACTGGCTTGCTTACCGGCTGACCGGCGAGAACTTCATTGCCAGCATTGGCAAGGTAAGCCTCCGCCTTAGGAATATCAGCCGGATTGGCGGTTGGTATGCTATCAATACCGCCCATGTACAGCAGATTACCGTCGCTACCAATCACATACATATGCGGCGTAACACGGGCGTCATAGGCACGACCCATATCGCCGCTTTCATCCAATAGCACCGCTGCAGGCTGGGCACTGCGACTAGCGGTCAGCTCATTGGCTTTTTCCGGGCTAACATGGCCCTGGCTGCCTGGTTTAGATGAAATCACGCTTAGCCAGACCGTATCGGCATCCGCAAAGTGCTGCTGCAGGCCCTGCATGTTATCGCTGACGTAATGCTTCACTACAAAGGGACATTCGTGGTTGGTCCACTCCAGAATCACATTCTTGCCGGCAAAATCTGCCAGTGAATGGGTTTGGCCGTGGCTATCGACCACGGTAAAATCCGGAGCCGGAGCACCGATTTGTGGTGCGGCAGCCACCGCAGTCACGGTACCAGCCAGCGCCAGGGCGCTGAAAAGTTGCTTTAGTTTCATGGCATTACTCCGTTTCATTGTTAAATAAACAGCCACTACGGCTCTGGCTGCATAAAAAGTGTCAGGCGCTAATGACCTGACGTTGTATTTGCCAATTGTGCAAGCTGATCGCGAAGCGTATTTGGCGTTAAAATCTGCGGCAGAATTTTTGGCTCCTGTCCCGGCCAGTACAACACATACAAAGGCACACCATCGCGCTGATACTGTTGCAAATAAGCATGAATATCAGCACCTCTCAGCGTCCAGTCACCTTTTAAGTAGGTCACGCCATAGTCCGTCAGTGCCTGGCGGCTGCTGTCGGTATTAAGCGCCACCCGTTCATTGACCAGGCAAGTGATGCACCAGTCAGCGGTCATATTCACCAGCACCGGTTGCTGCTCCGCTTGCAGTTCAGCCAGGCGTGCCGGGCTCCAGGGTTCCCAATGCCGGTTTTCCGCACTTTGCAGCGCCCCCCCCTGCTGTGGCTGCAACAGCACTAGCAACAAGATGGCCAGCAAAGCAAACACCCAGCTCAGCTGCGGCGCCAACCGAAAGCCCTGCCCCAGTTGCTGACGCCCCCAGAGCCATAACGCAGCAGCCAGACAAACCAAACCCACCAGCACCAGCGCCTGCGCATCCACCCCGGCCTGACGGCCAAGTACCCACAGCAACCAGACCGTGGTTAAGTACAAAGGATACGCCAGCCATTGTTTGAGCGTATCCATCCAGGCACCTGGTTTAGGCAGTAAACGTGCCAGCCGGCGGCTGTAAGCCAGCAGCAAGAATGGCAACGCCATGCCAAAACCAAGGGCCAAAAACACCAGCAAGGCCACCGGTGCTGATTGGGTCACGGCATACCCCAGTGCTGCACCCATAAAAGGCGCGGTGCAGGGACTGGCCACAATCACCGCCAATACCCCGGTAAAGAACGAGCCCTTAGCGCCCTGCTGCTGACCAAGGTGTGATCCCAACTGCATTAAACGGCTGCCAAAGTGCACCAGCCCGGATAAACTCAAGCCCAGCGCAAAGAACAGGTAGGCCAGAGCCCCAACCAACCAGGGGTTTTGCAGCTGAAAGCCCCAGCCCACTGCAGCGCCTGCCGCCCGCAGGCCAATGAGTGCCAGGGCCAGTACTGCGAACATCGCCAGTACACCCAAGGTATAGCTCCAGGCATCGCGCTTTTGTTTGGCGGCATCGCCACTGCTGTTGGCCAGACTAATGGCTTTTAACGACAATACCGGAAAAACACAGGGCATTAAATTCAGGATCAGGCCGCCACCCGCCGCCAGCAGCAGCGCCAGTAAAAAGGCAGCCAGGCCAAAGTCGGTACCCGCCTGCGCAGCGCCAGCTGCATCCAACCGCTGCGCCTGCACCACGAAAGCCTGTGGGCCACTGGTCAGCACAATCTCAATCTGCTCTGGCGCCTGATGAAAGTAAGTGTTCTGTGGTTGGCGGATCAGCAAGCTGCCATCCTGCCAGCTGATCTCCTGCTCACGGGCATGCTCAACCAGATCGGTGGCCGCCACAAAAAAGGCGTCCACCAGCAAATCGTCTTGGGACTCGATCACTGCAGAAAACACACCATCCTGCAACTGATAGGAAGCAGTCCGCTGCAAAGCCACCGGCTGCGCTGCTTTACCTTGCTCAAACAGCGGACGGTAATGCTCCGACACTGCCGGCTGACGTGCCACCGCCAGCGGCAACTCAAACGCCATATCACCCGGAATACAGATTTCTTCGCACACCAGCCAGGAGGCGTCGGCTTTAACGAGCAAGCCGGTACCAGTGTAATTGGCCGGCAAAGTCACTTTGCTCAGCAGCACCGTGGAACCTTCAAAGCCGTAATTCATCAAGGGTGGGATGGAAAAAGCCTGTGGTGCTGGCCACTGAATATCAGAAACGGTCACCCCTTCTGGCAGCTGCCAGCGGATCTGGGTGGGCATCCCGGAGTCACCGGGGTTTTGCCAGTAGGTATGCCAATGCTCTTGCGGTAATAAGTGCAGCGCCAGCATAAATGTCTGGCCAGGAGATACCGTCTGGTGTGAGCTCACCAGCTCCACCTGAATATGCGGCGCCTGCTTCCAGCCCGTCGAAACCGCCTGCACACTGGTTGCAAGCACAGCAAGTAGCAAACACCAAAGAACCATCAATAGCTGTCGGATCATCGAATCACAAATCGTTTGGTTTGGCAGTTCAGTGTACGCCATCCTGGCGGGGGTAGATCAAGCGCTTAGGCTTTTCTGCGACTAGGCCCCAAGAAAAAACGACCAGCCCCGGTTGCACCAGCAAGGTGAATTGCACCAAAAAAGAGCGGTATACAGCCGGATTTTGGTTACAATGCTGACTAAAAGCAGGCAGAAAGAAAGGCACGAGTTTTGCTGTACCTTTTTGGCTAGTACTTTGGATATGACTATCAGGAGTTTTTTTAATGTCGACACGCCTGCCGCCCTTGCGAGGCCTGCGCTGTTTTTGTCTGGCTGCCGACAATCTCAGTTTCAAACATACCGCCGAACAGTTGTACATCACCCCGTCGGCGGTCAGCCACCAGATCAGGCAGTTGGAAGAGGATTTGGGCTTAAGTTTGTTTGTTCGAAAAACCAGGGCGCTGGAGCTGACTCCGGCTGGCAAGAGCTTTTATCTGGCCATTCAGCCTGTGATGCAGCAGCTGGTTCATACCATCAGCGAGTTCAGCCAAAATGCCGGCAGTAAGGAAGTCAGCATCAGTATGCCGGAATTTTTTGCCAGCGAACTCTTTATGCCACGTTTACGGGGGTGGTCGACGCAATACCCGGCCATTAACCTGCGGGTAGATACGGTGAAAACCCGCAGCGACCCGAGCCGGCCAACGGATGTGTCCATTATCCTTTCTGGCAGCCCGCCGCAGGCAGCCCTGTGCCATGAGCTTTTTGCCATCAGTTACCAACCCGCCTGCAACCCCAGCCTGTATGAACAATGTAGCCGGCTGGGGCTGGATGCACTCAATCAATTGCCTTTGCTGCTGCATCAATCCCGGCCCCATGCCTGGCATCAATGGGCTGAATTTGCCGGTATCGAGCATTTTCGCCCTAAACAAATCCTGCAACTCGACAGCATGTTTGGCATGGCACGGGCAGCAGAACAAGGATTGGGGATTGCACTGATCCCGATGCCGATCAGTCAGTCCTGGTTTCATAGCGGCGCTTTAGTGGCTCTGTTTGATGGCAGCTGGACTACCCGGGATAAGTATTACCTGATCCAACACCGGCAACAACCGGACCGGCCAGAAATCCAGTGGTTGATTGACTGGGTGCTGGCCAGTTTTGAGCAGTACAGATGAGTTTTGCTCAACCATCGGTCTTGTTTTTATCGTTTGTAGGATTGGGTGGGACTCTCTAAAGTTAGGACTGTCAGCACTTTTGGCTGACAGCAACTGGAGAATCACCATGAAAGCGAAACTTTCTTTGATTGTACAACCTGTGGCAGCCTTACTGCTTGCCTGCAACGCAGGCTTGGTGAGCGCCAGTGACCACTATCAGATGGCTATTGTCGAAGCAACGCCCGGCGCCAGCGCCATTCAACAGGGCGATGCAGCCAAAGGCCTGAGCACCTTGCACAGCAGCAAAGCCGATGGCGATGTTTTTGCCCGAACCATGGCGCTTTGTGTCGCCAACACCCAGCTAGCCGATATCAGCGTTGCCAGTTCGGCTTGTACCCGCGCCATCACGCTGGCTCGCAGCCAGGCTCAGGCTTCGGCAGCCGAGCGACGCGAAATGCAAGCGCTGGCACTCAGCAACCGCGGTGTGATGCACTGGGTGGCGCAGGATCTAGCCAAGGCGCAACAAGACTTTCAGCGCGCTGCTAAGCTGAGCGACAGCGAACTGGTGCAGCACAATCTGCAGCAGTTCTCATACCGCTTGCAAGGGCTGAACCAAAAGTTGGCTCTCGCGCAATAACCAACACAGTGGCTTAGTCCTTGATGGCAAGGTGATGTTGGAATGAAAGTGTGGCACCCTGCATTCTAGCATCACTGATGCGCGCTTCAGAATCACAGGCTGCGTTCTTTTAACGCATGCGGTCTGGCCAGGTCCAGGCAGGGGCATCCAACCAAGATTGATCTGCGATCAAAGTGACACCATCTTGTTGCAGCAATGGAATGTGGGAACAGGCTTTATCTTGCTGCAAAACAGCTCTCAGCCTGCTGGAGTGAGTCACCACGATGACTTGGGTATTGTCTGCCGCATGCATGATCAGCTTCCCAAGTGCCGCTAACAAATCCGGGTGCAGACTTGATTCCGGCTCGTTTAACACCATCAAAGCGGGTGGTCTGGGTGTCAGTAGTGCAGCCGCCCACAGTAGAAAGCGCAAGGTACCATCCGATAACTCCGCTGCGTTCAGTGGCCTGCGCAAACCGCTCTGATGCCACATCAAATGAAATTTACCATCCATCACATGGATCTCAACACGGCACCCCGGAAAGGCATGGTCAATTAAGGCATGCAAAGCTTTCACATCTCCTATTTCGGCGATGGTTTGCAGTGCTGATGCCAAATCACGACCATCATGATGCAACACTAAGGTTCTGCTGCCGAAATGAGCTTGCCGGGCCGGAGCATCCACATCCACCCGAAAGTGATCGTAAAAACGCCAACTGCGCATGCTCTCTCGTAAATTCATAATTTCAGGGCTTGTTTTGGCGTCTGCCAACGTATCGAAAATACTTCGGTAGGGAAGACAATGATGATGCATCATCTTCCAACCAGCGGCATCTCTTGATTGCACAACAGGACCATCACGATGCGCCAGGGCACTTGCCGGCCTGAGCTGCGGTCCATGCCAGATGGCTTCAAATTTAACTTCCGGATCACGGTCAAAAAAGGACAATGAAGGGACTGGCAAACCCAATACCATGCTGTAACCAAAATCCGAGCTTGAGAACCCCAGACGCAAGCGCTTGGGTTCTTTCGCGGACTGCCCCATCTCAGGCAAAAGAATCCCGGCCCAAAAAATGGAATCCAGCCCGCCCTCAGCTGCTATCTTGGCGGCCAATTGATTGGTCGCAGCTGACGCAAGCAAGCGAAGTGCCCGATACAGATTGGACTTTCCACTGCCATTTTCACCAGTGATCACATTCAGCTGCTGCAAAGGCAACCTAAGGCGAACAATCGAACGATAATTTTCAATGGCAATAGCGGTGAGCATGGTTTGTGTTCACGATGAGACCTGAAAGTTCGTGCTAGTTTAACACCGTTTTCCAGGACGTACCGCAATCGTCCAAATCCTGGGTGCCCTCGCGCATCAGCCCTACCCCGAATTCCGCATCCCTGCCGCAATACCGGCGATGGTGACCATCAAGGCACGCTGGATCTGCGAACTAAGCGTATCCGTCTGATGCCGCTGCCGGTGCAGCAGCTCCACCTGCAGCAGATGCAAAGGATCGACATAGGTATTGCGCAGCATAATGGACTCACGGATCCAGCTTTCATTTTCCATCAACTCACGGTGCCTGGTCAGGCTAAGCAGCAATTGCTGATCATGCGCCAGCTGCTGCCGCAATTGCTTGCCAAGCGCATGCAACTCGGTCGGCACCAAGCGCTGATCGTAATAAGCGGAAATGGCGGCATCGGCTTTTAAAAAGACCATTTCCAACATCGATAAGCGGGTCGCGAAAAACGGCCAGGCTTGCTGCATCTCGGTCAGCACTGCTTGCTCGCCTTGATCCAGCACCTGCTGCAGCGCATTGCCGGCACCCAGCCAGGCGGGCAACATCAAGCGGTTTTGTGACCAGGCAAAAATCCATGGAATAGCACGTAAACTCTCAACCCCGCCCTTAGGGTTACGTTTGGCGGGCCGGCTGCCAAGTGGTAACTGACCTAATTCCTGCTCTGGCGTTGCCGCCCGGAAATAACGGACAAAATCCGGATGCTCGCGCACCATAGCCCGATAAGCCCGACAAGAGCTTTCAGCCAGCTCTGTCATCACCCGGCGCCAGCTGGTTTTGGGCACCGGTGGTGGTAACAGCATGCCTTCCAGCACGGCACTGGCATAGAGGCTTAAACTACGTTCAGCCAGCTTGGGTAAACCAAACTTAAAGCGGATCATTTCGCCCTGCTCAGTGACCCTAAAACCGCCATCCAGGGATCCTGGTGGCTGTGACAAAATGGCGGCATGGGCCGGTGCTCCACCACGGCCAATGGTACCACCACGGCCGTGGAACAGGGTCAGCTGCACCCCGGCACCGGCACAGACCTGCACCAAGGCCTCCTGGGCGCTGTACTGTGCCCAGGCGGCAGCCAGCACTCCGGCATCCTTGGCCGAGTCCGAATAACCAATCATCACTTCCTGCTGGCCCTGAATGTAACCACGGTACCAGTCAATCGCCAGCAACTGCCGGATGCAATCCGGTGCCTGCTGCAAATCGCTTAGGGTTTCAAACAAAGGCGCCACCCGCATCGCAAAGCCTATGCCGGCTTCTTTTAGCAGCAATTGCACGGCCAACACATCCGAAGGCCTACCCGCCATCGAAATCACGTAGGTGCCCAAGGCCTCCTCGCCATGGCGGGCGACCATATCGCAGGTGTCCAACACCTCCTGCACCTCTTCGGAAGGTTGCCACTGCTTTGGAAAAAGCGGCCGCCGATTGGGCAGCTCGCGCAGCAGGAATGCCTGGCGGTCGTCTTCACTCCAGGCGCTGTAATCACCCAGCCCCAGATGGCGGGTCAGCTCGCTGAATACCCCGGTATGGCGGGCCGCGTCCTGCCGGATATCCAGTTTTAACAGCGTCACCCCAAAGCAATAAACCCGACGAATGGTATCCTGCAGCCGGCCATCGGCAATTTGTGCCATGCCACATTCACGCAAGGAGCGATCGCACAGCAGCAAAGGTTCCAGCAATTGCTCCTGCTGCCAGATTAGATCGGCCGGGCGCTGCAGCCGGTCCCGGTTCAGCGCTTCGGTCAGCCAATCACGGGTATAGCTCAGTTGTTGTTGTAATTGCTTCAGTACTGCCCGGTAAGGCTCAAAGGCGGCTTCACTGAGCTGCTGCAACTCATCACTGGCCTGGTTCATCGACAGCTCTTTGCTGAGCACATCCAGGTCCTGCATAAACAAATCGGCTGCTTTCCAGCGGCTTAACAGCAGAACCTGCCGCGTCACTTTGGCAGTAACAAAAGGGTTGCCATCACGATCCCCGCCCATCCAGGAGGCAAAACGCACCGGCGTGGCCGCAAGCGGCAGCGCCTGACCAGCAGCATCACGCATCCAGCTGTCCAGCTCGCGTAAAAAGGCCGGCACCGCCTGCCACAGTGAGCTCTCAATAATAGCAAAACCGGATTTGGCTTCATCGACCGGGGTTGGGCGCTGCTCACGAATTTCATTGGTAAACCACAGCTGAGCTATCAGCTCCTGCATCCTGTCACGCAGCCGCTGCTGCTGGCAATCGGCACGCTGCTGCTCCAGAGCCGTTAAGCAATCCGCTATTTCAGTAAGCTTATGGATCACAGTACGGCGCGATACTTCAGTCGGGTGTGCTGTCAGCACCAGCTCAATCGCTAACTTCTCCACCGCAGCTACAATCTCATCCGGAGCCAGGTTGGCGGCTTGCAAATGATTAAGCATCGCCTGCAAAGGCGCGGCCTGACGATCTTCTGCCAGTACTTCCTGGCTGGTACTGTGCTGCTGCTCCGCCAGGTTAGCCAAATTGAGAAAATGAGCAAAAGCACGAGCAACAGGCAGCAATTCCTCATCGCTTAATGATTGCAGCAGTTGCTTCAACTGCTGCTCTTGCCCGAGGTCACCTGCCCGCGCCTCTTTCGACAACTGGCGGATTTGCTCTATGCGCTGATACACCGTCTCACCCAATTGCTGGCGGATCAAATCACCTAACTGGGTTCCCAGTAAACCAACATTGGCCCGCAAGGCCGCATAATGTTCCATGATTCTCTCCACACCGTTTGCTCTTCTCTCACCCTAATACTTCGTTGTACTGTACTCAACCATGATAGCTTACCAAAGCAGCAACAATCTGCCAGCATAGCTGCCGCAAAGGCTGTTGTTATCGACAAATTACCATTATGATAATGCTTTTAGTGCACAAGGAGCTTCGCTATGTTCTCACATACCTTTTTTCGCCTGATCGCAGTTGGGCTGTTGTTTTTCTGTCAGCAACTGCTGGCACAAAGTGCAGTCTGGCAAGTCAGTAACGACCAGCATCAGCTGTTTATCGGCGGCACCGTGCACTTGCTGCCAGCCAGTGAGTTTCCGCTGCCAGCAGAGTTTGATAAAGCTTATCAGCAAGCCGACAAACTGGTATTTGAAATTGATATCAGCAAGCTGTCGGATCCAAGCATTGGTCCCCTGATGCTGAGCTATGCCATGTACCAGGATGGCCGAACGCTCAACTCAGTGCTTAGCCAGGAAAGCTACCAGAGACTGCAACAGGCAGCAGCGGATTTGGGCATTGATATCACAGCCCTGGCAGCCTTTAAACCAGACTTTGTACTGGTACAAATGATGCAGTTTAAACTGCAGCAACTAGGTATGGCGGGTGACGGTGTCGATATGTACTTTTATAAAAAAGGGGCTCAAGATGGCAAAAGTAAAGGCTTTTTAGAAACACTGGAGCAGCAATTTGCTCTGCTTTTTTCGGTCTCTGATGGCTTTGAAGACGATTGGCTAGTACAAAATCTGGACCAACTGGATGATACCGAGCACTTTATGCAGCAAACACTTGCTGCCTGGCGCAGTGGTGATCGCGAGGCTCTGTCCGGGCTGGTCAGCGAGATGCAGGACACCGAAGTTGGCCAGCGTTTTTATCAGCGACTGCTCACCGAACGTAACCAGGACTGGGTAGAGCAAATCGATGCCATGCTGCAAACCCCACAAGTTGAATTTGTGCTGGTAGGCGCTCTGCATCTGGCAGGACCAGACAATGTGCTGGACTTGCTGGCAGAGCGTGGCTATCAGGTTCGGCAAATAAAGGCACAATAACAGGGCTATTCCAGCTTTGGTTTGCCCTGACGCAGCGCCTTGGTAGCACCACGCTGCTTTTTCTGCTGAATGCGCCGTTGCTGGCTGCCATAGGTTGGCTTGGTGGCGGTGCGTTTTTTCTGCTGCACCGAGGCCGCAGCCAACAACTGGATCAGCTGCGCCAGTGCCTGTTCCCGGTTTTGCTCCTGACTACGACTTTGCTGGCACTTAATCAGAATTTTGCCACTTTGGGTAATACGGTGATCGGCCCGGTTCAGCAACCGCTGTTTCAACCAATCCGGCAGCGAGCTGCCCCGTATATCCAGTACCAGCTGCACCGCGGTCGAGGTTTTATTAACATGCTGGCCACCCGGGCCACTGGCACGGATAAACTGCCACTCCAACTCATCCTCTGCCAACTCGAACTGGTCATTGATCGCTATCATGCTTCCTCCGGCCCACAGCCTAACACAACCCTGCTGCACGGCCGAGTACAATCCTTTGCCCTGCCCATTGCTGTTAGCAAAAGTACGGCATCAACCATGGCTGACCACCCGATGCTGCCATAAAAAAAGCCCGGTGGTAAACCGGGCCTGATAAGCAGCTGCTCTTTACAAAACAGTAACTCAGAACAGTTGCTTGATTGGCCGTACAAAATCTGAAGCACTACGATTCATACGGTGACCAGACTCAATCACCAGCGTTGTACCATCCAGCTTAAAGCTGCTATCCGAATCAGTAAATGCTGGCTTAGGCGTAATAACAACAGCACTTAATTCAGCAATCACTTCTTTGTAATCTTCATCATCATTGCAAATGTTGCTTAAGGCTTCGAACACAGAGGTATTCCGATCCGCCGTATGCGATAAGACCCACTGTCCCTGGTAACGATTGTCTTGCAGTACTTTCTCATTGGCGCTGATCATGCTGCGGTACTCATCCCAGTTCACCGATACAGCCAGCTCTGCATTGCCACATGTCGCTTTGGTTTGCTCGGCCGCTTCAACAATTTTTGCTTCAGCTTCACGCATCGCTTTGCGCTCCACCACTGTGGATGCCATCACCGATTGACTTACCAGCCCTGCCAGAATGATTGTCATTAATTTTAATTTCATTGTTATAATTCCTTTATTTATCAAAATAGTGCCACTAATTGGGCATACGAGGTTTCGGTAATATTCGGTGCCGCCGATGCCAGCCCAACCACAATCTGACTGCCATTTCGCTTAATCTGATGCTGCTCAGGACTCTCGGCCAATACCAGTGTCACCTCGCTGATATCCAGCACAGCCTGGCGATAATCGTCATCACGCTGGCAAATCTGGTTCAGCGCCTCGATGTAGCGTGCCCCCACCGCTGGGGTAGTCCGATGTTCTGAGCCTGCAAAGCTATCCCAGTCTACCTGGACCTGAATCGTTGCGGCGCAGTCGCTATGCAGCTGTGCTGCCGCCTGCTCGACTTGTTTTCTTGCTTCAATGCGGCTCAGACTGTAGCCCTGGCGTTTGCTATAGCGCTGCTCAATGCGTTCTTTCATCGCTGTATCACTTGGCCCGGTCAGCACCATTTTCACCGGTGCCCGGCCAGCAAGATGTACTTCAAGGTAAGGCACCGAAGTACCAAAAATAAGGGTAGTGCGACCATTATTGCGCACATGCGTATACGGCATACCAAGCATTTGGTAATAGTGCCCGTCCCTGGCATCACGACTGTTCAGGCGCTTTTCATACAGCATCGCCTGGCGATCTAGTTCATGCTGGAAGCCATCAAAGCCAATTAAAAAGCGATCCGGATGTTCAGTGGGCAAGATAACAAGACGAGACTCGATCTCAGCATCAATGCTGTGATAGACATTGGCATAACTGAGTGATGCGCACAGCAGTGAAATAAGACTAAAGATAAAATATTTCATGGGCTTACAGTACTCCCAAAAAGAAGCCTGCGCTGCAATGCAGCAGAGCAGGCGGAGAGATTAAAGCTCTTTTTCTACCACAAACTGGATATTGGCAGCGCGCTCATTCTCGTGATGGATGTTGGTGATCGGAGAATGATTCAGCGTCAACACACCCTTTTTGAACTCTGCAAAGCGATCATAAGCGTAGTTGTCACTGTAATTCTGAATCACAACTTTTTTCAGGCTTTCTTTGATAATGTCCCGGGCAAAGTCGTCAGAACACATTTCTTTAAAGGCTTTGATCAGTGGGTGGAAGTAGACTTTTGGCCAGGCTTCATCATAAAGATGGGCATACTTATCTACTTCCAGTGTGTCCCAGTTCACTTCCAGCTCAATATCAAAACCGGCTTCTTTATTCAGTTGCTTCTGCAATGCTTCCAAGCGATTTTGCTGGAAATCCCGCGAGGCTTTTTTTTCTGCTAATCCCATTATTTACTCCTTAATTGGCAATGATAGTGCTTTCAAATTGATCGCTCAATGAACTACAAAACACGCTCAATATCACGTTCAAGTTTTTCTGCCAGGTTGGTACCCGGCATATTCGAGGTATTAAAATAAATCTTAATGGTCGCAAGCGACCGCTTCACTTTGAGACTGTCTTCCGAAGTGTTAACAAAACAAAGGGTGTTTACACTTCCTAACAGTTCCATGCCCAAACTGTCTGCCGCTATCTTGGTGACAATAGCCATAGCAGACTCAATCACACGGCGACTGGCCAGCTTTGCTGTTAAATCAGATGCAGCAACCTGCTCCAGGGAAATTTGAATAGCGTGATTTAACTGCTCGGCAAGCATTCGTTCTGCTTGATAGACATAGTCGTCCAGATCGAAATCACTGGCCGGCAATTCTATAAGCGGACTAACTGTCTTGCCTGTTAACCAGCCAAGATGCTCTACTTTCGTATGCAACTTGATAGAGGAAAGGTCTTCCAACTGATGGAAACTCACACAATCAGCAGTGTCGGCACCGTCCAGCACAACAGCGCCCGACTTAGCACAGTAGTGCAGTAACTTGCCTTGAAATGAACCACCAAACCGATCGTGCAATGTTAACAGCAAATCCATGCCATTCAACTTTTCAAGCAACGCAGAGCGGGATATTGACAAAGATTCCATAATTACAGCTTAATTCCATTTTTCCGCAATCTTAAAGTAACCAAAAACACCAGTCAATAACTCATCTCAACAAAGCACACTTCGACCAGACAAAATCCGCTAAACCTATTGCTTTTTAGTTTACAATTTATCCGGGTAATGGCATCGTCGCTTCCCGTCACTTTCCTCAGGAACAGCACCGGGCAAATCGCCTAAAGTCGAATAGCTACCTGCTGCATACTGATAGATACTGCAATAAAACAGGAGCCCTTATGCCCTCAGCCCTTGGTATCGACTGGAAACAGTACCTAAAATCCGGCCAGCGCATCTTTATTGGCTCACATGCGGCTGTGCCAGGCGCACTGATGGACGATCTGATAGCCCATGGCCGTCAGTTGCATGACATTGAAATTGTGCAGCTACTCACCCTGTCCGACAATGCCTGGGCCAACCCGGACCAGCAGCACCGTTTTAAAGTAAATACCTTCTTCATTGGCGGCGATACCATCCGCCAGGCAGTGGCCGAGGGCCGTGCCGATTACACCCCTTGCTTTATGTCGGATATTCCACATCTGTTTACCGACGACATTCTGCCACTGGATGCGGCACTGATTATGGTCAGCCCGGCCGATCAGCATGGCTACCATTCGCTCGGGGTGTCGGTCGATGTCGTCGCCGCTGCTGCCAAAGCCGCTAAAATTGTGATTGCCCAGGTGAACCCGCTGATGCCGGTGACCTATGGCCAAAGCTTTATTCACCGTGACCAGATTGACCTTAGTATTGAATGTGCGCAGCCACTGCCCGAACTGCCAAAAGTGGATAGCGACAACGAAGTCAGTGAGCGCATCGGCCAGTACATTGCGTTGCTGGTGGAGGATGGTGCTACCATACAGCTCGGTGTCGGCCGCATTTGCACTGCGGTGCTGAAGTACCTGGGCAATCACAAAGACCTCGGTGTACACAGCGATATGATCACCGATGGCATCATGGCATTGATTCAAAAAGGCGTGATCACCAACCGGCGCAAAACCTTTCATCCTGGCAAAGTAGTGACCAGCTTTTGCGTCGGCAGTAAGGCGCTGTACGATTTTGTTCATCACAACCCGCATATTGGTTTTTACCCCAGCGAATACGTCAACTCCCCGGCCAACATTGCCCGCAACGAACGGATGATGGCGATTAACAGCGCCATTGAGGTCGATTTAACCGGCCAGGTAGTGGCAGACTCGATAGGGCATCAGTTTTACAGCGGCATTGGTGGCCAGGTCGATTTCAGTCGCGGTGCTTCCATGAGTGCGGGCGGAAAGCCCATCGTCGCCCTGCCGTCCACCACCGAAGATGGCAAAACGTCGCGCATCGTACCGCATATCCGCGAAGGTGCCGGTGTGGTGACCAGCCGGGCCCACGTGCACTATGTGGTGACTGAGTTTGGCGTGGCTTCCCTGCGTGGTAAAAGCATCCGCGAGCGGGCACTGGAGCTGATCCGGGTTGCCCACCCCAAGTTTCGCCACCAGCTGCTGCAAAAAGTACGCGAGCATTACTGGGTGCCGCATTACCAGCAGCAAACCCCGGTCGAAGTGCCGGAGCTTGGCAAGGTGGGTTTTAAGGAGCTCATTATTGGCGGCGAACACTTTGATTTACGACCGCTCAATCCATCCGATGAACGGCGCTTGCAGGAGTTTTTCTATTCGCACACCAAAGAAACCCTGCAACTGCGTTACAACGCCGTACCTACCCAGATGAGCCGGGAAAAGTCCTGCAACCTGGTCAGTGTCGATCAATCGAAAGATTTAGCGCTATGTATCGTGCGGCAAAAAGGCTCGGCGGTGCAAATTCAGGCGGTGGGCCGCTATTACCTGCTGCCTGCAGCCAACAGCTGCGAAGTCGCCTTTGTCACCCGGGAAAAATACCAGGGCCAGGGCATGGCCAAACGGCTGCTGGATGAAATGATTGCCATTGCCAAAGCGCGCGGCCTGGACGCCATGCTGGCCTATGTGCGGGCCGATAACCAGCCGATGCTCTGCGTATTTGAAAGAGCCGGCTTTGTCCGGCTGCCAGCCGATGAGCCGGGTGAAATCACGCTGCAGCTGACGTTGCGACCAAAGACCAAGGAGTAACTGATGCCACTGACCCTGTTCAGCCATGCCCGCTGCGCACTGCACAACCCGGATCCGGAGCACCCGGAACAGCCGGCCCGGCTGCATGCCATCAATGATCAGCTGGTGCGCTCTGGCCTTGAGTATGTGATCAAGCAAGTCGATGCCCGCCCGGCCGAGGTCAGCGATTTGTACCGGGCCCATAGCAAGCTCTATATTGACGAGCTGTATGCCAAAGCGCCCAGTGAGGGCCAGATCTGGCTGGATCCGGATACCACCATGACCCCCAAAAGCCTGCCGGCTGCCTTGTTGGCGGCAGGGTCCGGCATTCAGGCGGTGGATGAAGTGATGCAGGCCGACAACCAGCAGGCGTTTTGCGCCATACGGCCACCTGGCCATCACGCCACCGCCGATCAGGCCATGGGGTTTTGCCTGCTGAACAACATCGCCATTGCCGCCTGCTATGCACTGGATAAATACCAGCTGCAGCGGGTCGCCATTGTGGATTTTGATGTGCACCATGGCAACGGCACCGAGGCGATTTTCCGTCATGACGATCGGGTGTTGTTTTGCTCGTCCTATCAGCAGGCGCTGTACCCGAACAGCGGCGATGACAGCAGCACCGATCACATCCTCAACCTGCCACTGCCAGCCGGCTGCAAGGGTGAGCAATGGCGCGCGGCGGTGCAGCAGCGCTGGTTTGCCGCGCTGGATGCTTTTGCCCCCGAGCTGATATTTATTTCCGCCGGCTTTGATGGCCATGCTGAAGACGAGATGTCGCAGTTTTTACTGAAAGAAGACGACTACGCCTGGCTAAGCGGGGAGTTAAAGCAATTGGCAAACCGTCATTGCCATGGCCGTATCGTCTCGATGCTGGAGGGCGGCTACGATTTAAGCTCGCTCGGGCGCAGTGTGGTGGCGCATTTAAAAGCCATGCTGTGATGCCACGCTATCTGCTATACTGGCGGCCGAAAAAATAACCGCTGGCTCTTTGCCATCGTCACGGAGCCACAACTTATGCCTGTTACCGATTTTGCCACTCTTGCCTTAGCCCCAGCCCTGCTTTCTACTTTGCAGGAGCTGAACTACCAGCAGATGACCCCCATTCAGCAGCAAAGCCTGCCGGCTATTTTGGCCGGCAAGGATGTGATTGCCCAGGCGCAAACCGGCTCGGGTAAAACCGCCGCTTTTGCGCTGGGTATGCTCAGTGCCCTGCAGGTAAAACGCTTCCGTATTCAGGGGCTGGTACTCTGCCCTACCCGTGAGCTGGCCGAGCAGGTCGCGAAAGAACTGCGAACCCTGGGCCGCAGCATTCACAACATCAAGGTGCTGACCTTGTGCGGCGGGGTGCCAAGCAAACACCAGATCCTATCGCTGGAGCATGGTGCTCATTTTATTGTCGGCACGCCCGGCCGGGTACTGGATCATCTGCAGCAGCAGCGGCTGGATTTATCCGAGCTACGGATGCTGGTGCTGGATGAAGCCGATCGCATGCTGGATATGGGCTTTCTGGACGAGGTAGCCCGTATCGCAGCGGCCATGCCTGCCCAACGGCAAACTCTGTTATTCAGCGCGACTTATCCGGACAAAATCGAGCAACTGGCGGCCAGTCTGATGCAGCAACCGGTAAGGGTGTCGGTCAGCTGCAGCCAGCAGGAAAGCAGCATCACCCAGCAATTTTACGCCCTTGATAACAGCCCCCGAGAGCAAGCGGTGATGCTGGTATTGCAGCAGCTGCAACCTGCCAGCTGCGTGGTGTTCTGCAACACCAAACGGGTGACCCAGCAACTGGCCGATGCCCTACAGCAACATGGCTTTAGCGCCAAAGCCTTGCATGGCGATTTGGAGCAAAAAGACCGCGATCAAACCCTGTTGCAATTTGCCAACAAAAGCGCCCGTATTCTGGTGGCGACCGATGTGGCCGCCCGTGGCCTGGATATCAGTGAGCTGGACCTGGTGATCAATGCCGAGCTGGCGCACGATACAGACACCCACACCCACCGTATTGGCCGCACCGGCCGCGCCGGGGCTAAAGGCCTGGCCGTTACCCTGGCCGATAACAAAGATGACTACAAATTAAGCCTGCTGCAGGATACGCTGAGCGATGCTATCCAGCTGCAACCTCTGCCGCCTCTCAGCCTACTGGATCAAGCGCCGGCCAAAGCCGAGATGGTGACCATCCAGATCCAGGGTGGTAAAAAGCAAAAACTGCGCCCCGGCGATATTGTCGGTGCTTTAACCCGCGATCAGCAAATCGCCTTTGAGGACGTTGGTAAAATTCAGCTGCATGATTTATGGGCCTATGTGGCAGTAAAGCGCAGTGCGGCGAAAAAAGCACTGCAGATTTTAAATCACGACAAAATGAAAGGCCGTAATTTCCGCGCCTGGCAGCTGTAAGCACTAATCAGCCGGATGATTTTGCACTACTCAGCAACGTCTGCTTACACTTTACCCTGTACCTGGCGGGGAGGCCGCCAGGCAAACAGCTGCTCGCTTGGCACCTCTAACCAAACGCTTTGGTGACCGGGTAGTCTTCTGCTTTCGGTGGAGGACGGTTGCCATATGGAGGCTCCTTCGTCTCACTTTTGCGTTTACGGTAAAAGTACCAGACAGCAAAAGGAAGATGCAGTGCCAGATTAATCAGCCCCCACCACCACAACACTTGCTCATTCATCCAGTTACTGGAATCCATTGTTCTTTCAAAGACATCACTGCAAGCACGCACTAAAAGATGAAATGCAAGGGTGTAAACACGGGCAATGATATAAAGCTCAGGACGCTTTTTCAGGATAGGATACAGCTCCGCAGCGATCAGAATACACATTGAAGCCGCAAAGAACGCTCCCGCCTCTCCGTATACGAAAGCCATATTCCAGGTTGTGTATAGTAGATTCCAGGCCGCGGTTGAGTAAAAAAGAACATCGTTTGGCTTATCTTTCCCGATCACCCAATATACTCGCTTGCCATTTTTGTAGCGCGGAAATGGAATGGTAATACAAAGAATGACACCACAAATTGCGTTAAAGTAGTTTGCGGTTTCAAAATCTTTGAATGTTGCCTCCGCTATATTCAGGAACAAAAAGGCATAAAGAAAGGTAAGAACCCAATCTCCTCTAAAGAATTGCCAAAATGCATGGTTGTTGTCTTTATACAGCCAGGCTACACGGGCAAACCCAACCACCAAAGCGGTAGGCAAAAGCACACTTAATACTTTTACCCAACGAAACCAGCCATCAACATACTCAAACCAAAGCGGAAAAGTAAGCAAAGACAGCAACCAGAACACCATGGCAAACACGGGCTTTTTACGCATGATCTCTACCAGACCAAGCAACAACAGAATGTAAAAGCTCATCGTAAACACATACTGCCAAACAGGTATATCCATCCCGCATCTCCAACAGAAAATTAGTGCAATTACTCTAATACATAATTGGAGTAATTGCTCTAAATTAATCAAGAGACGCTTGATCCAGATCACAAGACTGTTTCATGCCGATCAGGTGCAAGAGCGGGTACTGGTAGTGCAAGGCCCCAATGTTCCACGGGTGCTGCCAGTTGAAAGCGATGAAATGGTCGAAGCCATCCGCGCTCAGGGAGTTCTGGTCGAGTACTTAGTGCTCCCGGACGGAGGCCATGGTTTCCTGCGCCGGGAAAACGGTATTTCCGCCCAGGAAGCTTATCTGAAATTTATGCAACAGTATTGGTAATGATGCCACAGGCCAGGCTTCGCCTGGCCTGTGCTTGCTGAAGCCTTACAACTTAAAGCCCTGCAATGAGTCTTTCATCCGTGCTGCCATGCTGCGCAATTGTTGGCTGGCACCAGACAGCTCAGTCGATTTGGCGGTGGTATCCTGCACCGCATTGGCAATATGCTCCATATTTTCGTTGATGGTGGCAGATACTGTGGCCAACTCTTCCGTAGCGCTGGCCAGTTGATCATTGACATCGGTAATACTGGACACGGCTTTATTGATTTGTGCCAACGTCTTTCCAGCCTGCTGCGAACGCTCTATGGTTTGCTCGGTTTCCTGCTGACTGGAAGCCATCGACTGCACTGCTTGCTCGGAGTCGTGCTGGATATCCTGAATGCGCTGATTGATGCCTTGTGTTGATTCTTGTGAGCGGCTGGCCAGGGTACGCACTTCATCAGCTACTACCGCAAAGCCGCGGCCCATCTCGCCGGCCCGGGCTGCTTCAATGGCGGCATTTAATGCCAGTAAATTGGTTTGCTCGGCAATGTTGCCAATCACATCGGTGACCGCCCCCACTTCTTCACTGCGCTTGGACAGCTGCTGGATCACTTCACCGACCTGCTCAATTTTCTGTTTTAAGGCCTCAATCGCCAAAATGGTGTCTTCCACCGCTCTGGTGCCGGAGCGGGTTTGCTGATCGGCCTCCCGGGCCGAATGCGCCGCAGTGGCGGCATTGCGTGCCATATCTTCGCAGGTAGCGGTCATTTCACTGACTGCGGTTGCCACCTGCGCCGTCTGGTCCATCACACTTTGCAGGATCTGCTGGCTTTGCTGGCTGGTATCATCCAGCATTTCGGATTGTTCAGCCAATTGCTCCGCCATCTCGGTTTGCTGGCTGATGATTTCCCGCAATCGCTGCACCAGACCACTTAATGCCGCCAACAAGCTGCTGTTATCGCCGGGCTTCAGTGCAAACTCGGCCCGAAAATCACCGCCAGCAACCTGGCGGACCAGGGCCCGGGCGCTGGCCACCTCCCCCCCCAGTTGCGCTAGCAGCCAACGGCGGATATACAGCGACAAACCTACCGTAATCGCAATCACCAGTACCACCACCAGCGCAATGCGCCGCGCCACCGACCAAAAAGCGGCTTTGACATCATCAATGTAAATACCCGAACCCAGCACCCAGCCCCAGTGTGGGTCCCGATCGACAAAGGACAGTTTGGTGTAACGCTCATCGGTCACACCACCTCCAGCCAAAGGTTTAGGCCACTCGTACTCGACAAAACCCGAGCCATAACGATTGATCGCATCCACAAAGCTGACAAAAAGATTGGCATTGTCCAGTCGCTGTGAGCGACTGCCATCTTTGCTGCGCATATGAGTAGCATGCATAAAATTTGGTCGGTCCAAAACAGTACCATCCAGGCTGGGCACGGTTGGATGCATAATCATTCGCGGAATGGGCCGGCCCATATCATTGATCCAGATGTACTCGGTTCCATCATAGCGGATGGCTTTAATAGCCTGCAGTGCCTGCTGCTGCGCCTGCTCTGTGCTGAGCTCACCACTGGCTTCCAACTGCTGGTAATGCTGCACCAGATGCAAGCCCGCTTCAATAACCGCCATCACCCGGGCTTCACGTCCCTGAACCAGGCTGGTATTCAGTGCATTTAACGCCACCACAGCCAGCAGTGAAAAGCCAAGCAATGCCAACAGTGGTATCGTCAATAACCGGCCCGCCACAGTAGAAAAAAAGTTCATCCCCATCTCCTTATCCAAATCGCAACGAGGCCAAATAATTGTTTTTACCTCATGCAGTTAAGCATAGCCGATTTTTTGTTAATACCGCTGTTTTTTTAGTGAGACCATGGTCGCAATCAATCCCTATCCAGGCGATCCAGATCAAGCCGCCTCATTTATTCTCTGCTATCTTTATTACAGACCGCGGTAAAGCCTTTGCCTTGTCATGTCCCTGTCATGTCGAGCTGGCAGGATAGCTGCCAGCTTGTTGCGACCAAACTGGCACAATTTCTGTATTGATTTGCATAGCCGTAAAAAGCAACCTTGCGCCGCTGTCACTGCCTGTTTTGTGCGCATTTCGCACCAAACTAAAGCAGCTGGGCCCAGATGAACTGTTGAAACAAGGAGATCCCGATGCCACTGAAAAAACAATTCCTGAAAAGCCGCCCTGTTGTTAAAGTGACCTTTGAAATTCCGGCCGAAGCTGCCAAAGAAGCCACCAGTGCCTACCTGTTGTGCGAAGCTCAGGGTTGGCAAAAAGAGCCATTAAAACGGCTAAAAAATGGTGGTTTTAAAGCCGTGCTGGAGCTACCCACCGATCAGCAGGACGATTTTGAGTTTCGTTACTGCCTGCTGGATGATGCCGGCAACGAGCAGTACGACAACGACTGGCAAGCCGATGGCTACCGGCCCACCCCACTTGGCGTGGAAAACTCAGTAGTATCAGTGCGAATGAGCTAAGCCACAAAAAAAATTGTCACACTCTGGATGGCTGAGGGTACTTAGTTAGGACACTTGAACTTACTAAGGAACCTCAGCATGAAGAAAACAACCCAACAACCTGGATTCTGGACTTACCTTGTTATCGCGCTAAGTATTGTGATCGGGGTTTTAAGCGCCAACCTCAAAGCCGAACCAACCCACTTCCAGGTGCAGGTGGTAGGTCAGGGCCAGCCGGTACTGATGATCCCTGGCCTGATGTCCGATAGCCGTACCTGGCAGCCATTGCAAGCTGAGCTGGCAGCGTCCTATCAGTTGCACCTGATTACCCTGGCCGGTTTCGCCGGCAATGCCCCTGTGAACGGCCCTTTGCTACCCAAAGTACGTGAGCAATTACAAGCCTACATTCTCTCCGAAAACCTGCAACAACCGGCTATTATTGGCCACAGCCTGGGAGCCTTTGTTGCCTTTGATCTGGCAAGTCATCAGCCGCAACTGATTGGCCCGGTCATTGCCATTGATGGCCTCCCCTATCTTGCGCCGGTGTTTACCCGGAGCAATCAAACGCAGGTGCGTGATATGCAAGCACAAGCCTCGGCCATTCGCAGCCAATACCAACAGATGTCTGCACAGCAACTGGCTGCTATGGCACAGCATGGGCTTGGTATTCAGGCCAGCAGTCAGCCACATCAACAGTTGGTGCTGGAGATGGCCGCTACCTCAGACCCTGCCAGTGTTGGCCAGGCACTCTACGAGTTACTGACCACCGATCTACGCCAGCAAATCAGTGCCATCCAGTCTCCGGTGTTGCTATTAGGGGCCAGCGGTGCCATCACCGGCGATAAGGAGCGCCAGCAAATTGAACAGCTGTATCGGCAACAGCTGGCTGAGCTCCCCCAGGCCCGGCTTGCATTTCATCCGCAATCACGGCACTTTATGACGCTGGATCAGCCGGAGTGGGTTGCACACCACATTTTGACTGCCCTCAAGGAAGCCAGCCAATGAGCCTCAACCAGACAGAACTGCTGCTTTTACCGGATGTAACAGCCGCGCAAGCGGGCGATATCCAGGCATTTGAGCGTCTGATCCATCAGTGTCAGCGCAGTGTTAGCAGCATTGCTTTGGCCATTGTCCGGGATCTCGATGCCAGTGAAGATATCTGCCAACAGGTGTTTATTCACTTGTGGCAACAGCTGAATACCTTGCAAAACCCGGCCAGCTTTTTGCCCTGGGTTCGGCAAATCACCCGCTACCGCGCCTTGAACTACCTGCGTGATCACAAGCTATCACAGCGCCTCAGCGCTGAAGACACCGAGCAGGCCTTGGCAAGTTTTATCAGCCATGAGGAGCCGGATAGCGAGCTGCTAAGAGCCGAGCAAAGCGCTATTCTGGCCCATTTTATCAGCCAGCTGCCTGAGGAAAGCCGCGAAATTACTCTGCTGTACTACCGTGAAGAGCAAAACAGCCGCCAGGTTGCGCAATTGCTCGGTATCACCGAAGCCAGCGTTCGCAAACAGTTGCAACGGGTTCGGCAAGCTTTGCAAAAGAAATGGTTGCAGCGCTATGGCCACTTGGTGCTAACCAGCGCGCCGGGCCTTGGCTTGTCCAGCCTGATCACGTCCGCACTACTGGCAACCAGCCCACCTGCCAGCGCAGCCGCCGCCAGTACCCTCGCCAGCCAAAGCAGCGGCCTGGCGAAGCTCAGCTGGCTACTGAGTGGCGCTATGCTGGGCGCTCTGGCCGGTGTCATCGGGGTTGTGCTGGGGATGCGCAGTGCCATCAACAGCACCGAGCAGCCCGACAGCCGTAAACAATTGCTGCGCTTAAGGAACCTGGCCATCGGCTGGGTGCTGCTGAATGGCCTGCTGCTTACCGCCGCTTACAGCTTTACTCAGGGCGCCAGCGGCCCGGTTAGCAGCTTTAGCTTCTTTATTGCTGGCCTTGGTTGGCTGCAATGGCGTGTTTGGCGGACGCTGCAGCCTGAGCTGGCAGCCAAAGCCGAACAAAACATGGCAGGGCAAAAGCGCTATCAACGCCAAAAACTCTGGAGCTGGGCCGGGTTGGCCCTTGGCGCCAGCGCTGGCTATGCCGGCCTGATTGCTGGCCTGATTCGCAGTCATCGTTGGTTTTGGTAGCAGTGCTGCTAAGCTGCCTTACCCAAAAACATTGTCGTTGAAACTCGCCTGGATCTGCGCAACTTCCGCAGCGTTGTCCAAAATGGCCTGCACACAGCGTCCGTCGAACTTGGTGCCGGACAAACGCTGCAGCTGCGCAAATGCCTGCTGGTTCGTCCAGGCCTCTTTGTAGGGCCGCCTGCTGGTGAGCGCATCAAACACATCCGCTACGGTTACAATACGAGCTTCTATCGGAATAGCATCACCTTGTAAGCCACTGGGATAGCCGCTGCCATCCATGGCTTCATGATGATGCATCACAATATTACGCAGCACACTCAAATGGCTTAGCCCGGACAGGCCGTAGTTCTCCATCAGTTTATCCACCATCGCCAGGCCGGCCTCAGAGTGCGTTTTCATGACGTTGAACTCCTCTTCGGTCAAAGGGCCAGGCTTAAGCAAAACCTTATCCGGAATCGCCATTTTTCCCAGATCATGCAAAGGTGCAAACAAAAAAACATGCTCAATAAAGTGATCGTCCAAATGAAATGCATCCGCACAATGCCTTGCAATCAGACGGGCGTAACGCGACATTCGCTCCAGATGAGCCCCAGTCTCCGGATCACGGCTGTGGGTTAAATCCAGGGCAGATTTTAGAGTAGCGGATAAGGTTTTTATCTGCGCCCGCTCGTTGTAGAGCATCAGCGTGACCAAATGGCCTGCCACATCCATGTTTTCAATAGCGAAATCATCAAAGGCGTTGATTTGCTGGCTGTTAAAAAATAAAAAACCCAGCAACTCATTGCCCCAAATCATTGGAATGGTGTAACTGCCCCGAAAGCCAGCCGCATAAATTCGCTGCGCATGCAGATGCTGGCTGCCGTTAAAAACCGATAAGTCTTGCTCCAGCCTGGCTTTTCGCTGCACGGCCAGCTGCTGCAGTGAGTAGCAGCCAGACAACCTTGCATGGTAATGATTCAGAGGCGTTTTTTCGCCACTGTAAATAAAGGTGCGCACCATGTCGGTACTGGGATCGTACAAGGCAATGGCAATCCGGGAAATAAAGGCATGATGGCGCTTTAAATAGTCATGTATGTGCTGCAACTTTTCGACTAAACTGGTCGTTTGCCCAAGCACCTTCAGCGCTGCATCATGAAGCATAAGTCGTTCTCACATCGCGGCCGTGTTTTTCAGTATAGCCAATCGATACGCAAAGTGATCGCTTCGATGCACGTATGCATACTCCACAGCATCGAAAGTCAATCAGAGTAACCAGCATGACCTCTAATGCTCTTAACGTATTCGGCCAACCCCTTGAAGCCTGCTGCTCCGAACCTGCCACCGGCTTTTTCCGTGATGGTTTTTGCCACCATGCTGCGCAGGACAGAGGGCAGCATTTATTGTGTGCCGTGGTAACCCAGGCTTTTTTGGATTTCAGCTTGCAGCAGGGCAATGATCTCATCACCCCCAGAGTCTTGTTTCAGTTCCCCGGTTTAAAAGCCGGTGATCGTTGGTGCCTGTGTGTCAGCCGGTGGCTGGAAGCGAAGGATGCCGGTGTGGCGCCGCCCTTAGTGCTGGCCAGTTGCCATCAGGAAGCACTGAGCAAGATCCCTCTGGCATTGCTGCAAGCGCACAGCTGGCAACCATAACCGATGCAGCGACTGGACCAGTCTTTTTACCGCAATGGCCCCAATCACCGGGCCGGGGCCGACGTCGGCTTCACTGATATCGTCAAGTTGTTTGGCTTTCGTGGTATTCGCATCGGCCGCTGGGTCACGGCTGAAGAACAGCAGCGTGCCGCCAATCTGTTTTTTGATGCGCTGTGCGATTTGCAGCAGCTGCTGCAGGTACCCGAGCAGGTGCTGTCGCTGAATCAAACCCTCACACTGACCTTTGGCATTGGCGGCAGGCCCGGTGTCTGTGCCCACTACCAACCGCGTGGCCGCATTTTAGCGCTGGCCAAAAACGCCGGTGCCGGCAGCCTGGCGCATGAATGGTTTCATGCCTTTGATCATTACATTGCCAGTAAGGTGTTCCCAGGTGCCGGCAATCAGCACTTTGCCAGCCGCTGCTTTTTGCACCTACAGCGCATCAATCCGCATCCATTAAACCAATTGCTGCTGGAAGGGTTTAAAACCCTGCTGCTATCCCCCGATGGCAGCCAAGCGAGTGCCTGGTTTTTGCACTGTGCAATGCTGGACCGTCAACGGCAGCAACTGTATCTATCGCAACCGGAAGAACTGTGCGCCCGAGCCTTCGAGGCCATGCTCCAGGCTCAACCGCTTAAAAATCATTTTCTGGTCAGCGGTACCCGTCAAAGCAACCTGGCAAAAGCTGGTGCCTACCCGGATGCAGCCCTGCTGCAGCAACTGAGTGCTCATTGGTTGCAGTACTTTGCCGCGCTGGGTCAGGCGCTGACAGCACAGCCCTGATTTTTTTCATCACTGCATGGTAAAACCGCCAAAAACAGCTAAGGTTGGATTAAGAATAAGAACGAAGGAAGCGCTATGCCTATAACACCAGAACTCAATGCCGAAATCCGTATTCTGAACTTGTACAACCTCGACAGCGTGCGCGAAGGCTTAAAAGCGCACAAAGAAGCCGACGAAGCCACCAAAGCCGCCATCGCCCGGTTGCACCAAAAAGGCTTATTAACCCAACCAGACGGCGGATACCTCACCGATCTGGGTGTGCACTGCGCCGAGCACCTGCAAATGGCATTGCGGATTTTGGAAGTGCCGGGGTAATTGCCGCCCGCCAAACCCGTAGAATTCGGCGGGTTTGACTTGCTCACAGTCGAAAACGCAAGTGCCCTAACCCCATCGAATTCGATGGGGTTGCTTATACCCGAAGCTAATCTAAAGTCCTCGAATTCGATGAGTTTAAAATCCATGGACACTTTTTAAATCATCAGGTATCAACAGGGGGCATCGCATAGGCAATGGGCAAGGGTGCAGCATATAGCCAGCAGTTGGCAACTGGGGCATACGAACTACTATCAACAAAGCCAATAATAATAAAACACCATTACAGACGAGGGAGAAAAACCTGACAATGTACATTGCCTGTTCGGTAATGAAGGTACTGGCATATCCACGAATAGCAGTCTGCTATTTCTAAGCTGCCTGTTCGGCAGTGAAGTTTTAGCTGCCACTGCCAGTAAGGGGCTGACTTTTCTAAGCTGCCTGTTCGGCAGTGAAGAGCAGAAAGCGTCAGAGCAATGGCAGGCTGCTTTTCTAAGCTGCCTGTTCGGCAGTGAAGAACGACACCGCAATGGGTGCCCTTAATCGCCTTTTCTAAGCTGCCTGTTCGGCAGTGAAGAGCTAAGTCCCAGTCCATTGCTTCAGTCATCATTTCTAAGCTGCCTGTTCGGCAGTGAAGGTTAACTGATGCCGCGATGATCCACGGGTATCTTTCTAAGCTGCCTGTTCGGCAGTGAAGTTAATTTGGTTTTGATGGTTTCGAATTCGTCATTTCTAAGCTGCCTGTTCGGCAGTGAAGCAATACACCATCGATCAAGCTGTTGGTAACGTGTTTCTAAGCTGTCTGTTCGGCAGTGAAGGCTTGCGCTCGGCACTGCAGCACGGCGGGCAATTTCTAAGCTGCCTGTTCGGCAGTGAAGGGATTTAAGCATGGGATCACTGTTATTTTTGCTTTCTAAGCTGCCTGTTCGGCAGTGAAGGGAGTGTGATTGTACTATCGCCGTTACCGTCATTTCTAAGCTGCCTGTTCGGCAGTGAAGAAAGTGGACCCTTACAACCTGCTGGCCATGCTTTTCTAAGCTGCCTGTTCGGCAGTGAAGTTTCAAACTACTCGAATACCCTATCAGTCTATTTTCTAAGCTGCCTGTTCGGCAGTGAAGATCAACGCTGCGGCCGATAGCCATTTCAATACCTTTCTAAGCTGCCTGTTCGGCAGTGAAGTTACTGCGATCCCCCTTACCTTCCATCGACTATTTCTAAGCTGCCTGTTCGGCAGTGAAGTGCCTTTAATTTTGTTCAGGATGTCTACCACATTTCTAAGCTGCCTGTTCGGCAGTGAAGAGGATGGCGGGGAGATTACCATTGTTATAGTTTTTCTAAGCTGCCTGTTCGGCAGTGAAGTTGGTACAGAACCTGATGATGTGCCGTTAAATTTTCTAAGCTGCCTGTTCGGCAGTGAAGTTGATAACGCGGTACCATTAGCGTCAACAGTCTTTCTAAGCTGCCTGTTCGGCAGTGAAGACGTGCTCGCAGTGGTTCCGCCCGAATTGCTTTTTCTAAGCTGCCTGTTCGGCAGTGAAGGTCATTGTGTGCATGCTTGAACCTGAAGAGCTTTTCTAAGCTGCCTGTTCGGCAGTGAAGCGCAATCGAAAGCACCCATGACGGTTCCGCCATTTCTAAGCTGCCTGTTCGGCAGTGAAGCGTCCGTCGTGTTTGACGCCAGCACCGTTGTCTTTCTAAGCTGCCTGTTCGGCAGTGAAGGTGCATTTAATGGTATGTGACCATGGCGGTGATTTCTAAGCTGCCTGTTCGGCAGTGAAGTGCGATCAGTCCGCCATCAGGTCCAGCAAGTGTTTCTAAGCTGCCTGTTCGGCAGTGAAGAAGAAGAGGCAGCAAAAAGGGTTCGCGCCTGGGCTTTTCTAAGCTGCCTGTTCGGCAGTGAAGCACACCGACAAAGCTCCCGCTGGCGGCACTAATTTCTAAGCTGCCTGTTCGGCAGTGAAGGCTTTCGCGGACAGTTTGCCGGTGCTGGTTAATTTCTAAGCTGCCTGTTCGGCAGTGAAGTATCTGACGCAAACGGTAATCAATGTCCCTGTTTTCTAAGCTGCCTGTTCGGCAGTGAAGCATGCCCCAATGGTTACGCGATTTCGGCAACTTTTCTAAGCTGCCTGTTCGGCAGTGAAGGTCCCTAGGCCTGGACATATCCATTCCCTTTATTTCTAAGCTGCCTGTTCGGCAGTGAAGTTGATGTGATTGTGCATGCGGAATCCGGTGCTTTTCTAAGCTGCCTGTTCGGCAGTGAAGTTCGGCGGGGCCACTAATGGCAAGCTGGCAATTTTCTAAGCTGCCTGTTCGGCAGTGAAGCTTTCTCTGGCTCGTTGTCCTTGTCCGGCTCTTTTCTAAGCTGCCTGTTCGGCAGTGAAGACACCGTCAACAACATTTGACATTGCTGCAATTTTCTAAGCTGCCTGTTCGGCAGTGAAGGGACAGCGCACAAAATTAAAAATCAGAACAGATTTCTAAGCTGCCTGTTCGGCAGTGAAGGGTGAGATAGGCATTAATGATGTTGACCCAGATTTCTAAGCTGCCTGTTCGGCAGTGAAGTTGCCGTTATGTATTTTGTCCATGCAATCCATTTTCTAAGCTGCCTGTTCGGCAGTGAAGCTCCATAGTCAAAACTGTGAAACTGTCATATTTTTCTAAGCTGCCTGTTCGGCAGTGAAGGGAACGGCGGTATGTTACTGCAACCAGCACATTTTCTAAGCTGCCTGTTCGGCAGTGAAGCTAATTGACGAAGATGACCAGGGTGTACTGTGTTTCTAAGCTGCCTGTTCGGCAGTGAAGGCTGATGATGACTGGTATCTGCACAGCATTCATTTCTAAGCTGCCTGTTCGGCAGTGAAGATCACCTGGCAGCGCTGGGCGCTCGTTTTGCTTTTCTAAGCTGCCTGTTCGGCAGTGAAGTTAGCTTGTCACCCTTGCGATATGAGCGACCATTTCTAAGCTGCCTGTTCGGCAGTGAAGTGTATCGGGTTCCGTGATGGTCTGAGCTTTTTTTTCTAAGCTGCCTGTTCGGCAGTGAAGCCGGACAACCACTTTGCTTTGCCCTTCTTTTTTTTCTAAGCTGCCTGTTCGGCAGTGAAGAACATCATTCCGCTGCGTTGGTGAGCAGCTAGTTTCTAAGCTGCCTGTTCGGCAGTGAAGCTTGAAAAGGTCACTGGAAAGAACGCTGCCGATTTCTAAGCTGCCTGTTCGGCAGTGAAGTTAAGTTGCCAGTCGGTACCGGTGAGTTCGTTTTTCTAAGCTGCCTGTTCGGCAGTGAAGCCTGCAGTTGATCAATGCTGGTGTGCCTGTCTTTTCTAAGCTGCCTGTTCGGCAGTGAAGGAGCACATGATCGACACCACCGAAACCGTGACTTTCTAAGCTGCCTGTTCGGCAGTGAAGTTTAAACGCTGCTCGGCTTCAAACAGCCGGTTTTTCTAAGCTGCCTGTTCGGCAGTGAAGGAGCACATGATCGACACCACTGAAACGGTGACTTTCTAAGCTGCCTGTTCGGCAGTGAAGGGCATCGCAGTGCTGCCTATTCACGGCGCCCTTTTCTAAGCTGCCTGTTCGGCAGTGAAGAGCAGCAGCTGGCAGCCATCTGGCGCTACGATTTTCTAAGCTGCCTGTTCGGCAGTGAAGTTCATACTCCTGCTGCTTCCTGCACTGGCCCATTTCTAAGCTGCCTGTTCGGCAGTGAAGGCGGTGACAGTTGCCACGGTGCGCTGCATGCCTTTCTAAGCTGCCTGTTCGGCAGTGAAGTGCGCGGCATCACCAACCGCTTGATAGCTTTTTTTCTAAGCTGCCTGTTCGGCAGTGAAGTTTTCATAAGTTGTCCTTAACGTAGTAGCTCTTTTCTAAGCTGCCTGTTCGGCAGTGAAGCATTCATCAGGAAAGTAACCATCATCGGGTTCTTTCTAAGCTGCCTGTTCGGCAGTGAAGGTGGCGACCCCTTAAACCCCTGCCCTGATGATTTTCTAAGCTGCCTGTTCGGCAGTGAAGTTTCCCTGCAGAAATGTACTCAACGATAAACTTTTCTAAGCTGCCTGTTCGGCAGTGAAGACTGATTCTCTTAACCGGTCTTTTCGCAGCATTTTCTAAGCTGCCTGTTCGGCAGTGAAGTAGGTAACTTCTGCTTTCGCATTCTTGATGATTTTCTAAGCTGCCTGTTCGGCAGTGAAGTAGTGCATTTAAGCATTAACAACCTGATTATTAAAGAACATTCAGCGCTATGCGTGATTTACCCTTTTTATTAGGGCAGAAAAGCAGCCCTTATCAGGTGAGGGCTGCAGAGCTAGCTCAAAAAAAGGGTTAAAACCAAGGAACTGTTACTTTTTCAGATAATCGACTTAATCCGTATGAATTAAAGCTACCTTCTTTTGCCTGTTCCATTACCGGCCCCTGCTCAATAAACACTTTCATTTGCTGTTTATTGCCCCGGCTGGTTAGTTGCAGAAACGGTAGCTTAAGTAGCTTTTGTGACTCATCAGGAATCTTGCCCATCGCCTCCTCATGCGTTAACCAACCTTTACCAACTGAACGTTGGCGCTTGTTGTGCGCACTCTTAAGTTGGCGCCTGGCAAAATAACGCTGCTTAGCATCCTTCGGCACTGACAAAACATCACTACACTGACAATAATCCCGCAGCCCCTTTAACCAACTCTGCGCCATGAGTTTTTCCAACATAGTCGCGCTGCCGTGGATACGTAGCTTGGTGCCGAGATTTTTACCCGCTACGCCATAATTTGGGAAACTAATCCCTACTTTACCTTCAGTCACCTGCCCCAACACTGCATGCAATTTTGAGCACAGATTATTCATTAGAAAGTTGGCATCAGCTTCTAAGTCTGGCAGTACCGTAATTTCGATATAGCTATCCATAGTTGTTCCCTTAGCCGGCTTCACCAAATACACCGCCACGAATAAACATGGCCATAATGTAATGCTGCTGCTCCAACGGTGGGGTTTTACCTTTCAAAATCCAGCCATCCAGCAACTTATAAAAATCCATGCCGTCTTTCGGCTGACGATACGCTTTTCCACGGTTGGTTACTGAGCCATAAGGTTCAACTGCTATGGCACCTACTTCTGCTGTTTCAGGGTGCCAGGTATCAATAGTGCGCAAAGCATTGCCAATTTTTTGCGAGTGCATGGCTGCAACACCATCCAACTGATACAAAAACTTGCTCTTATCACCTTTGCCTCCGCCCATGACCAACTCCTGCGATGGATAAACAGCCTGACCTGCACCAAGTTTAACAAAAGCGCTGATCTTGAGCAGAGCGAAGCTCTCACCAGCTAAGCCCTGTTTAATCACTTGTGCCAGCTTTGCTAAATCGCCTGAAGGCTCTGCAAAACTACGTAAATCAAACTGCTGACTATCGAATACCCAACGCTCGTTACCGTGAGTCACCTGCACCTCCACTGCCTCAGCACCTACGCGGTTGCGCCACAAAAAACGACCGTTGGCAATATTGGCAGCATAGCGATTGGCTAACTCGGTAAATTGGTTTTGTTCAGCGTAGCCATTAATAATGCTGGCTAAGGCTTGCTGATAAGCAGGATCATTGCAGGTAGAAGGTGTCGCTAAATCACCAATGACTCTTATAGTAAAGCTCACTTTAAGTGTGTCATGTTCAAACGGTAATGCTGCGTTATCAACGGTTTGTAAGTTCGCTTTTTGTACCTCGGCATCAACCTTTGCCGGATCGCTGGCCAGTGCTGACTTTAATCGGTTTGAAATAGTGCCGCGAACCGCTTTTTCTTTAACTGAGATTGGCAAAAAGCTTTTCGCATTGCCGCGCTCATCCCAGTTACCGCTGGCCATAATGGCGTCAGAATTTGCCAGCTTGGCTTCAAAAGCCAGTACCGATGCAGTTTTTAAAGTAGTAGCCATAATAAGTTCCTTTTTAGTAGTAAGTAAGTTCAGTTTCTGGAAGTTCAGCTAAAGCAGCTTCCTGCTCCGGATGCAGCTTTAATGCATTTTGTGAGGTGTTTGTCGCACATAGATACCAGGGCCCCTGCTGTCGGTAACGCCAGATAACGTCCCGCACATCAGGGACACGGTGCGGGCTTAACCACAGCCCGACACCATACGCAGATTCGACAAAACAAAACGGGTATTGCGGATCACGGCTATTGGCAACTGCGCCAGCAGGATAAAGTGGAGAAATCGCTTTATAGCCTGTGGTGATCGGCACCAGGTAGCCATTCGCTGGTTTAGGTACCCTAACCCATTCCGCTGCATGCTGATCGGTCGATGAGTCAACATCGTCTGCAATAACAGCACGATACGTTAAAGCAGAAAAATCCAGCCAGGCATCCAGCATGGTGGCATTTGGCTGAGTCGCTACTAACTGCTGATAATGCTGCTTTAACAGCTCTGAGCGATCAGTTAATACAAAACCAGGCAGCATTTTTCGTAGTAATTTTCGACTTAACGCTTGCTCGTCATCATCACTGTAGAGGCTAACGCCTTTCAGGCTAATAACCTGGCCGCCAGCCAGCTTTTGTCGCTGGGCTAACAGGCCAAGCATTTCAACTAATCGTTGTTGCTGGCTGTTACTGAATGCTTTGTCCGCTTCCAAAATCAACGAGACGGTAAGATGCATACGCCCCTCCTCGACAATGGGTGCAGTATTGCCCTCTTTGGTTAATGGATTGCGGGTTAAGGCAAAAACGTAATCGCCCCAGCCACTTGGCTGATATGCCTGTACCTGATGCTGGTGACAGACCACTGCACAACCGGTTAGCTCAATGCCAAACTGTTGCTGTAACTTACGCGACAACGCGTGGGTATAACCAAGGAAATGGGTAATGGCCGGAAAGCCATACGTCAAACCGGCAATGCAGTTGGCGTTTTGAACTTTAAGGTGTTCCAGCAAAAAATAATTACTCATACCGCTACCTCCGCTTGTGACTTACCAACAGAAAATACGCTTGTGCCAATCTCATAGTCACGTAGTCGGGGCGACAGCAACTTCGCCCAATGCTGATATTGCACAGTACCAAACACCAGCCCATCTTTTTTCAGGGTATAGTTCAGCTTGTTATTTAACCAGCCGGCAAACGCCAGGCAAATATCTTGCTGCCAGTTGTTGTTAGCCCTTTTTTGCTGAAATTGCAGGTCTTCGCACCAGACATCCAGCCACAGCTGCTCTGCTGGGTTTAAAGTGCAATCTTGCTGGCTCCAGCCCGCATGCTCAGTTAACCCTTGCACTTCAGCCGCATAATTTAGCAACCCATCAATAAGATCATTGACGAAAGCGGCAATATTGCGGCGAATCTCTAAAGTACTATCGCGCCCTTTTACGCTAAGCAGGTAACGTTGCAACTCTTGTAAGTCACGCCACACTCGGCGGTTAAACTCACGACCGCTAAAAATTGACGGCTCATTTAGTGGGGGCTTTAAGGTCGATTGCCAGGATGGCGGTGAACAGTTAAGCAAGTGAGTCTTCCCTCCCCGCTGGCTATTTAATTGAGAAATATTTTGCGGTTTAGAGCCGCCAAAGCTCTGTATTGCGGTATCTAAAAAGCGCACATCTGACTTATCATAATATTTACCAGCCTTTCGTGCTTCACGGGTAGCTTTAGGCTCATCTCCATACCTCACAGCAGTTATTTTGCCGTTAAATTGATGCGCAAGAGACGTCGCAAATACTGGGCTAAGTAGATGATACTGGCCATCAGCTGCGGGAAAATACAGTTGTTTGGCTAAGGTATGTGATGACAAAGCTTTATCTGCTAAAGCCAACTTGAAGCCTTCAACCCATTCTGTCAGTTGTTCCTGATTCTCGCTGAATACGGCAAGAGCACTGAAATCGCCATCTGTTAATGCTTGTGCCAGACTCTGCCCTTCCGACTCTAATTGCAAAAGCTTGGCAACATCTAAAGCGGCTGCGTTTCCTACTGCATCAATCGCTAAGTTGGTTAAACTGGCAGTAACGAGATAGTCCGCATCAGCCGTATATTCCAGTGACAATACACTGCTGCCTTTGGCATCCCCGTGGGTAAACTTAAGCGCGTGGGTAACAAGGCTGATTTGTTTTGCACGTTTTGCCGCATCATCTAACCAATATCTCACATCAAACTGTTGGTTTATCTGCTGGATTTGAGGCAAAAAATCTGTGTTAATTTGTGCTTGTTGAACAACATCCTCAACATCTTTCAACGCCTTTTCTAAGGCTTTCTCTATTGGCTCCAGCTTCTGTAACCTTCGCTGATTTATATAATCAGCTATTCCTGCTGCTAACCCTTCATATTGCATAACACCTCCATGCGGCTATAAATTTTGGAAAATGCCTAAAGCTGGGTGGTAATGCCACTTTTCGGCATTCTGTTTTATTCTTAAGCGGATCTCACCGAATTGCTTGCTTACTTCTTCAAGTGTGAGCCCCATTTGTTCTGCACGCTGCTGATACACCGATAATGCATCCAGCGTAAACCAGGCGTGATTGCCTTGTGCTGGCAACCAATGCTCGGTGACAAAGTTTTCTGCTTCGATATATTCCAATGGCCAGACAGCATCATTAATCCGGGTGAACACTGGTTCTTCATCCTCTTCTGATAACATCAAACAGTAAGGTTCATCAGGCGATGATTTACGAAACGGCTTGCGCCTTTGTAATTCAGCACTCCAGGTTGCATCATGCTGCCACCACCTTGCAGCGTAATCTTTTGTCCAATCCCGGCCAACGCTTAAACAGTTATCTGGTTGAGGAAAAACACTTTGCAATAGCGCCAAATGCTCAAATACAACAAGGTCAGAGTACAATTTCGACTCAACTAGTTTTGGCTGAGTAATACGAGGTACAGCACTAATATGATGGAAGTATTCTTCGGGTAAAATATTTTTAAGATCATGATTTTCTAGTAACAAATCATCCCGTTCAAACCCAGGCTGACAATATGCTGGTTTGCTCTTTCCGTCTTTATTAGTTACAGCCTTCAATGCTTTAAAATTTTTCGAGAGGATAAGTAAGTTATCGCTGTTAGCCGGAAACTGCCTGTGCCGCTGAATACGACCAGCCAGCTGAATTAATGAGCGCATTGAGCTTGGTTCGGCAATGGCCCAGTCATAATCGTGATCCCTGCCAACTTCGGCGACAGACGTCGCCAACACAACAAACAGGTGATTACCTTCCGGGTATTCAGCTAAAGCTTGTTTAATTTCGGCTTGTTGCCAAAGTGCCGAGGTATTGTAACGGGTCAGTGCCGCATCCAATTTTTGCTCAATAGCAGAGCGAACGACCAAGGGGTACTGGCTGTGGTACACACAATAATGGATACGGCAATCAGACGGCACTGCCATCTGCAGCAACTGCTTTGCAACAGCCACCATAGGATTAATATTGGCCATACGTACCAGGCCGATAGAGACAGTTTGCCCCGCCGGCGCCACTTGATGATGCTCATGATGCAACTGACAAATGCTCTGCTGAATCAGGCTAGCCAACTGGCTGATAATCTGAGCTGGATTTTTGCTGCTGGCGGTAACCTCAAGTAAATTGGCTTTACGCAACACAGGTTGACTTGCCAATGCCTTAACCCGCTTTTCAACAAATGCCAAATGCTGCTGCATAAGTTGCTTTTTGTCCACACACTGTGCTTTTACGGCAGCGAACTCATCAAACCAACCACAGATAATTGGCAACTGGATCCGTCCGTCAGCATTTACTGCATTAAAGTGCTCTCTACCGGTGCGATAAGCCTCAAACAAGGCACATACCAGTACTGGCGGTAAGGTAGCCGATGAAAGCAGGACTCTTGCACCTAGCATTCCGGCCCAGTTGACCAACCTGCACAGCGCCGGCAAATCAGCAGTATCAAAATCATCAGGTTCATCCAGCACTAAATCTGCCGTTAGCAACCGCAGCATAGGCGCGATTTGCTTACCACCACGCACGCCTTCCGTTGCTGGCATCAGATGATCAATAGTGCTGACCAGTACAGGCGCACTTACTAGCTGGTTTAACTTTGGGCTGCTGTTTAACCAATCTTTTAAACGGCCATCATACACACTACCCTCATAACTGACGTAAAGATGCTCTGCTATGGGATCAGCCAGTGATTCACTGCCACTGCTATTGTTGCTTATAGCCTGTTCTGCTAGTTGTGCTTGCTTATTGATGTCATGCAATTGCTGAACTGCAGCTGAGCCTATCAGTACAGCAAGATCGTCATCGGTTAGTCGCAAACGCTCTTTTAGTGCATCACCAGTTTGTAACGTTAAAGTTCTTAGTCCCAGCGCCACGCTAAAACGGCAACCCAGCTTTTCATCAGCAAGGCCATACATAATACGGGCATTGGCAAAGGTTTTACCCTTACCTGTGCTGGCCATATTGATACCGAAAAAACCCTGGGAAACGCTGCTGTCACGCACAGAGCAGGCCAGGTCGTACGCTTTATCCTGCCAGCGAAACTTGTCCTGCTTAGCCCGTTGTTTAAAACCTTTATGCCGGGTAATCGCTGGCAAAGTATTTTTTAATGTGGGTAAACTTCTAGCCAGTAAATATGCATTATGGCTTACACCTACATTGTGCTCATCCAGCTTCTGCTTCAGCGCTCGGGTTTGCCGATCGGAATTGGCAAAGGCCGTATAATTCGCATCTTGCCATTTCTCTGTAGGTACTTGGGCAGAATAGTAGTGGTCCGCCAACATTAACGATAACCTGGCAAGATGGCTGGTGAAACGTTGCTCAAACCAATCACTCTCAAACAATTTATGGCAACGAAGTGCGCGCACTGCTATTTCACCAGCTTTTTTTCGCCAGGTTGCGCTGAGCAAAGGCGTGCCATATTCAAAAAACCAGTTTTGCTCACGTCGCTGTTGCTCACAACTCTCAGCACTGTTTATGGAATTCCATAACACATTAAAATCATCTGACAGCCAACCTGTAATAGTGCTTAAAGACGGCGAAATATTTGAGTTTTTCGACGAAAATACCGGTAACCGATGATGTGATACGATTAACCATGCCACTAATCGGGAAACTGACGCTAAACCGGCAAATGGCTCTAGCAGATGCTGCTCCGGCATGTCTTTATGTAATTTGACTAGCACATGTTGCTCAAACTCAGTCGTAATATCAGCTAATTCAGTAAGCCATTGCTTATCCGTCTTATCAGCAGTAAATGCCTGAAATAGCCGAAGCGATACCCATTCATGGCGATAAGGCTCATAACCCGTCGTTTTTACTTTTGGGTCTATTTTTTGCTGAAACAATAGATTGGCTTTACCAAAATCATGAAACAACCCAGCAATAGCAGCCAATAAGGCAATAACCTCGGCGTTATGCCAGCTGTTTTCATCCTCACTACGCAGAATATTGCGCAACGTCATATTGGTTGGTGTAGCACCATCAATATTAAATTTTCGCTGATTACCAACAACCCATAACAGTTCGGTATGGTTTTTACTGCGGATCCAATGACAGGCAACAGCCGTATTTCGCCGAGCTGTCTTTTTTAGCAGCTTACGCAGTACATCAAGACCTTGAAGCGTTATCGGTGTTTGCCATGTTCTGTCGCCACGCCGTTCAGCAAACTGATCGATGATCCGCCGAGTTTCATTCAGCGCATTCTTTGAGCACTGCGATACCAACATGATGTTCATGATTCGCCACCATGTGTTCCAGCGATGTCTTTCAAACAATCAATTATGTAGTCCAGAGCCTCGGCTTGCTGAAAATTGGTAATACAGTTTTGCCGAAACTCTTGGTCGTCATCACCGTTCATCGCACTGATAAAGGCTTGTGGTAACACTAGCGCATCTTTGATTAAATCAGCGGCATCAAACACTAAACCACCACGGCGGGTTTTGCCATGCAACACGGAAAAGCCATGAGGCAAACCTAACACCCAAGTGGCCGTAGCGCCTAACCCATAGGCCAAGTAATTGCCGTGGTCTAAAAAACGATTAGCAGGATCAATACCAGTACCGCCTTTGGCCCGGGTAAAGCTTTCATCATGTGCCAGACTATTGCAGGCGATTTTATACAGTAGCTTGGTCAAACGTGCTTCAGCCAACATGAGTTGCTGCGTGCCGACGGCAGTATCTGCATCTTGTCGAAATCGTGACAAAGCAGATGTTAACTCGCTTTCACTAACCACAAAACCGTTATCAATAAATGATTTGTTTTTTAACCAATGCTTTAGTGTGAAATCAATCCTAAACTGCTGAATCGCCTTAGCTGCCTGTAACCGTTTGCTATCATCAGGCCAAAACTTTAACCATTGCTGTAAATACTCACAGGGCCGATACTCGCTTTGAGGATTAAACCAAGCAATCTCTACTTCAACATCATTGACACTAAATAATGGCGTACCACCACCGCCGCAAAAGCCGACTAAAACACCTGCTCGCGCTAATTCCCGCATTGCCGCTTGAGTCACAGAAGTGCCAGTACCCAGCAATAAACAAGTCGTATTAGCGATGGGGATGTTCCAGTATAGCGACTGCTTTCCTTCATCCGTAACATACTCAACCCGACCACCTTTCACGAGCAACCGGCAATGCTGCAGGTAATACATATTCGCCCGCTTGGAGTGCAGAATGCTCTTTAAATCGGATGGCGAAAAGTTATCCATCATCAATCCTCTGTTTGCCTACTATCCACTCGATCCGTCCACATCCAACACAACCACTGTACAGAAACCCACGTAAAATCACTTAACGGTTCTGTGATAAAAACCGGATAAATCAGCTAAACCATTAGGGTTTCACGTCATGAGGTGCCGCCAGAGTTGTTACTTCCATGTCCCTTTACCACCCGGGTGTGTGCATGCCAATTGCGGTATTGCGCCCCTGAAACCACTTTACGGCAGTTACCAGCAATAGCAACTCCCTGAGTAGTATGCAAAACTTTTTCCTTGTAAATGTTTTGTGATACCATGATTTTTATTTGTAGTTCATAACCGAGGACATAACAACATGCGATGTAAACAAGCTTTGTGTGCTACTTTATTTTTGATGGCATCTGGAGTGGCAGCGGCTAACACTGCGGATATTAGCTGGAACTATGTGTCGGCGGGTTATGCGAAAGCCAGTATCAAAACCGATGCGGATCGGCTAAAGCCTGATGGCTGGCAGTTGCAAGGCAGCTTTTTGCTTAATGAGTATTTGTATGTGCGGGCACGTCATGACCGGGTCACCGACATTTGGCAAGACGTAAGCATCAAAGCTGAGCAAAGCTGGCTTAGTCTGGGTTTACGTCGCCCTTCGCTGCCAGGTGTGGATGCTTTTTTTGAGGCCGGTTATGCCAGCGCCAAGACATCAACTGGCGTCGTCTTCGTGGATGATGTGGCGTTCAGGATCAACGATTCCAGCAATGGGTACCAGCTTGCTGCTGGTTTCCGGTATCAGGCAACGCCAGCGCTTGAGCTGGGTATTGCTTTACGCCATGTGGATTTATCCGGCCAGGATCGCTCCAATCTGGGTGAGTTAAGTGGCCGTTACCGCTTAAATCATCAGATTGATCTGTACAGTGACTATGTTTTTGACAGTGACGACTCTATTTGGGGTCTGGGTATCAGCGTTCGTTTCTGATACTAACAGTAGGGGCTGCCGAAGCAGCCCCTACTGTTCAACCTACGGCGCGATTAAGCGACTTTCTCCGCTTTGTGCTCAATGGCAGTGCTGCCGGTAGTCGTGTTTATCGCAATTTGCTTTGGCTTCATTTTCTCTGGAATTTCTTTTACCAGACTCACGGTTAATAAGCCGTGATCCATCGAGGCGTCGACCACTTCGACAAACTCGGCCAGGTTAAATTTGCGCTCGAAGGAACGGGTGGCGATGCCGCGATGTAGGAATTGACGTTTTTCCTTGCTGTCGCTGTCTTTGCTGCCTTTGATGGTCAGCACGCCTTGCTCGACTTCAATGCTAAGGTCGTCCTGGGTAAAACCAGCCACAGCCAGGGTGATGGCATAGCGGTTTTCATCCAGCACTTCAATGTTGTAAGGAGGGTAGCTGTTGTTGCTTTGATCCGAACGCAGCGCGTGATCCAGCAAAGAGGCAAAACGGTCGAAACCGATGCTGCTACGGTACAATGGGCTAAAATCGATGGTGTTCATAACATATTCTCCGAAAAGCAATACGAGTTGTGATTAAGGGCACTCTCATAGAGACCTGCCCCGTCATTACTGTATGTATGGTTTTGCGGAAAATTTTCAAGCAAGCTGCGGCAAATTTTTTACTGCATCTGCTGCATCATCTGTTCCATTTGTTGCATCGTCTCATGATCCATCTGCATCATCTGTTGCATCATGTCTGCCACTAAAGCCGTAACTGTTGCTTTTTCTGCATCGCTCATGCAGCGGTCCAGCAGGGCTTTCATTTGCTCCAGGCTACGCATTTCTGCTTCTTGCTCTGCCCGCTCCTCTTCCGGCAAGTGCTGCAGCATTTGTTGCATCATTTCGTACATCGGCGCCATCAACTGAAAGCTACCCCAGCTAAATTTAAAGCTAAGCTCAGTAAATTCTGCCGGGCTAAAGTTGTGCCTTTTTAAGATGCTTTCCAGTTCCTGCCGGTAACCTGCCGGAGCCAGTCTTACCACAGTACTGTCGTAATGCCGTTGCCAATTGCAGTGTTGTTGCAGTTCAAGTTCTTGCTCAAAGGCATTGCTCTGCTCCGGAAAGCGATCATCCAGCGCTTCCATCTCTGGCATCATGGCAACAAACCGCTGCAAATTCTGCTCTGTCATCGCACTGCTGGCCTGAGCAGCTCCGATAACAAGGCTTAAAAGACAGCCTGCAGCCAAACCTATTACTTTCATCTGATATCTCCTTAACCTTTATGACTTGCTGGTATCGCTGTTATAGCTGCTTTTGCTGCTTTACTGCAACTTTTATTGAGCCAGTAAGCTGCAACAGCTACACTGCCCTTTTGATTGACAGAGACTGGCATGGCACTGAAATCGACCATCTACAAAGTGACATTGAATATTGCCGATATGGATCGGGGCTATTATGGCGATCATCAGCTAACGCTGGCGCAGCATCCTTCGGAAACCGACTTACGACTGATGGTGCGCATTCTGGCCTTTGCATTGAACGCAAGTGACAGCCTGACCTTCACCAAAGGGCTTAGCTCGGAAGACGATGAACCGGAACTATGGGATCGCTCGCTGTCTGGTGACGTAAATGTATGGGTGGAGTTTGGCCAACCGGATGAGAAGTGGCTGCGTAAAGCCTGTGGCCGGGCAAAACAGGTGCACCTGTATTGTTATGGTGGCCGCAGCACCGATGTTTGGTGGCAGCAACAGCAAACGGTGCTGCAGCGTTACCAGAACTTGTCGGTTTGGCAATTGCCGGAAGATGCTTTGCAACAGTGCCTGCCCCTGGTACAAAGGCACATGACGTTGCAGTGCACCATTACCGAAGCACAGATCTGGCTGAGCGATGCCAGTCATAATGTTCATCTGATCCCACTGCCGTTAAAAGCATAGGCCCCGGCATGGGGTCTATACGACCAACTGAGCATTGAAAAACCACCAAGCCGCGCTATGATCAGCATTAGGGGTCGGTGGACAGGACTTACCTTATTAGCTGAAAAGGGAGATTTTGTGGTGCATCTTACTGAGTTTCGGTGGCTCTGTTGCTTACTGCTGTTCATTACCACAACACTGGTGGCAGACGAAGTAACCCAAAGCCCTGTTCTGCTGATACGTTCTGCGGAGCTGGAGCAAAAACTGTGGCTGCATGATCTTGATAACCTGCCGCAACAGCAAGCCCGCTTTCAAGCCGCCTGGGGCCCGGATGGGCTGTGGCAGGGCGTTTATTTGCATGATTTATTAGCCCATTTCCAGCTGGACGGCCATCAGGATATCCGGTTAAACGCCCTGAATGATTACCGCATTCGCATTACACAAAACGATATAGCAAAGGGGCAGCCTGTGCTGGCGACCCGCTTTAATGGGGAGCCTATCCCTTTGGAGCGCAATGGTCCGGTGATTTTAATCTGGCCCGAACAAGCGCAACAGGCGTTGGATGGTACCTCGCCGTTAGCACTGTGGATTTGGAGCCTGGCTGAGATAAGGGTGCTGCGCTGATGCCTGCGGCAACGCCGAAGTCACGTCAGCTGGCAATCTTGCTGTTGCTTAGTTATGCCATCCTTGCAGTGTTATCCTGCATTTGGATTTGGCAGACCAAACAAAGCATGCAGGCACGGCCGCCCATGCGGGTAGTCGATGTTGCACGCCAGATTGAAATGCTGAACCGGGAGGTTGCAGCCTATGTACAGGAGTTATCAAGCACCAACAATATCGAGAAAGCACGACCACTGTGGATCCGCGTAGTTGCGCGCCAACATACCATTGAAGGGCTTTTGCAGCAATTTGTTGATTTAGAGAGTAATTTCAAAGTATTGGAGCTGCAGATAGCGCAGTTGCGCCAGATGATTGAGCATGATCCCAAGCACCTTGATCAAGGAGCACTGCACGAGCTGGTAGAAATTATTCAGGAAGATATGGAAATTTTTGCCAGCGATGTGCACCGCACCATGCAGGAAATTGTCGCTGAGCAAACCCGGCAATTGCACCGTTACAGCAGTGCTGTGGCCTGGTTGAGCATGGCGGTCTTTAGTATTGGCTTTATCTTGTTGGCAGTGTTTCTTTTACTAAGCAGGAAAAATAAACAACTGGTAAGGCTGGCCACCGAAGATGGGTTGACCCATTTGTTAAATCGTCGCAGTGCTTTTTTGCAAGGCAAGTTGCTTTGCTCCATGGCACAACGTAATCAGCAGCCGCTTGCTTTAGCGCTGCTGGATGTGGATCACTTCAAACAAATCAATGATGTGTATGGCCACCCGGCCGGGGATGCGGCCTTGAAAATGCTGGCCCAGATACTTCGCACCTACGCCCGCAGAGATAGCGATGTGCTGGCCAGAATTGGCGGCGAAGAGTTTATGCTGATTATGCCCGATACCAGCGAAGAGGTGGCCGAGCAATTATGTAAAGTACTGCTGAATGCATTGGCCGATACCAAAATCAGCGATGACTATGCCTTTCATATTACCGCCAGCATGGGCCTGACGATCAGCGAGCAGGGCATGAGCTTCGAACAATTATACCGTTTAGCCGATAAAGCCTTGTATCAGGCCAAAGCAGCCGGCCGAAATCAGCTGAAACTATTGTAAATCATAAAAAAAGCCCGCAGCGAACCGTGCGGGCTTTGCAAATCACGATCGGATTAGAAGCTGTACGACACCGAGGTGTAGTAGAAGCGACCGATGTTGTTGTAAGCCGCCGTCGTTTCGGTAGTGCCCGTAGTCACCCCTGGCAAGCCACGATCAAACACATTATCTACCCCGAATGCCAACTGCACACCACTGGCAAACTCGTAACCCAGTCGCAAGTCAGTCACAAAATAACTGCCATAGCTCATAAGATCTCTTGGATCCGGGTTAATGGCCAGCTCCTGCTGACGATACAAAGATACGCTGTCAATAAAGCGGGTTTTCCAACTGGCACTCCATGCCTGATAGCGGTAATTGATACTAAGGTTGGTCTGCCAGCGGGCATCACCCACGGTACCAGCGTATTGATCAAACTCCTCAGGGCTATCCTGGAATGAGTAGGTTTTTCTGGAATCCAGGTAAGTCCCGATCAGCTTGGTGTTAAAACGACCACCCAGTGCATCAAAGGCATAGCCCAGTTCAAAATCCACCCCTTCAGCGGTCAAAGCTGCCACGTTTTGTGTGATCGATGTGATCAGCACCAGCTCGCTCTGGTTGTTTCGCTCAATCAGAGCACAGAACTGATTGTTAATGCCTGCTTCTGAGTCTACGCACTTATTCAGAATGTTTTGCGCCGATACCGGGGAAATAGCGTCGTCGATTTCAATCGACCAGTAATCCACAGTGGCGCTAAAACCTGGCAGCCAATCAGGTTGATACACCAGACCAAGCGTATAACTGGTAGATTTCTCTTCTGTTAAATCCGGATTGCCACCACTTAAACCTTCAATGGTGGATGCAGTCGCCTGTGGATCAAAGTCGACCGGAATGCCTAGCGCCTGACAATTGACACGGCGGGTTTCACTTTGCACTTGATCCAAGCCACAAGGGTCGGTAACCCGGAAGAAGGTTTGGTTTTGCGGACCGTACAACTCGCCAATATTAGGTGCGCGCAGTGCTTCTGAATAGGTAGCACGGGCCCGTAATTGCGAGTTCAAATGCCAGTCTAAGCCAACTTTCCAGCTAACGGCACTGCCGATGGTGCTGTAATCAGCGTAACGGACAGCGGTATCAAACACCAAATCCTGGATCAGCGGTAAATCGGCCAATAAAGGAATAGAAATTTCAGCAAATACTTCGTTTACCTCAAAGCTGCCTTTTTCGTACTGCAATG
This sequence comes from Alkalimonas mucilaginosa, assembly GCF_036327005.1. Taxonomy (NCBI): domain Bacteria; kingdom Pseudomonadati; phylum Pseudomonadota; class Gammaproteobacteria; genus Alkalimonas; species Alkalimonas mucilaginosa. The sequence goes on along the minus strand of NZ_JAUGZK010000013.1, from coordinate 28,840 downwards.
AATTCAGGAAGGTTGCTCCGGTAGCAGCAAAGCTGTCAGGCACACTTTCACTTTCTTCTTTGCGGTATTCAGCACCAAAGGATACACCCACAAAACCAGCAGGCAATTCAAACAAGCCACTGTTGTTCAAATGACCGCTCAGCACGGTCTGACGAACTGTGCTGTTGCTGTACGAGTTGGTATTAAACCAGTTACGGGCCTCAGCATTGATGGCATTGTCACCAAAGATACTGGTTGGCACACAACCATTGGCCCGCGCCAGTTCATCCCGACAGACAATCTCATCATTTACCACGATGGCATCAATGGATTGCGCAAAGTTGGTGCGGATCAGGTTGTTGCGATTGATCTGCTCCAGCTTGGTTTCGCCAAAAACACCATAGAGCTCATAGTTCCAGTCCAGCCCAAGGCTGCCCTCGATACCGGCAACAAAACGGGATGTGGTACGGGTATTGTTTTCCAGGCGACGACCGGCATCTTCCTGAAAACGGTGTACTGCAATCGTATCAACGCCGTAGGTATCCATCAGTTGAACCAGACTTGGATCCAGATAAGCATTATCGCGACCTACCATCAGGGCAGTGTCATACTCGAAGAAAGATGGCTGGCCTTCGCTGTCACCTTTGCTGCGGACAAACTTGGCTTCCGCGTAAATCAGAGTATCAGGTGTCAGTTCAAAGTTGACCTTGCCATTCACATTAAAGCGATTAAAAGCTGGTTGCAAATCAGTGTAACGACGCAGGTCCAGGAACTCGCAATCAGAACAACGGCCCCACTGACCGTAGGTGGTGCCCAAATCCTGAGGGCGGACACTGCCATCCGGGTTGAAAATAAACCAGTCGTCGCCGCCGTCAGCCGCATCCAGGTAAAAATTACCTGCTGTCGAACTATCGTACCAGCCGGCATTAGCAACGGTGATGGTATCCGGAATACCATCGTGCACCCAGTTGCCATCGGCATCGCGATAATCACCATCATTCGGGTTGCGCACTTCCATATAGGAAGTCCGCGTCTGGCGGCGCTGAGTCGCATTCATACCACGCTGGCCGGAAACTTCAGCCGAGATAGCGAAGTTACCACGATCCTGCGCAAAGTTCGTACCAAAAGAGCCTGTTAATTTGTGGTTCCGGTAAGGGCTGTCTTCCGCTGTCCCCAGCATAGCATTCACATCAAAGCCTTCGATGTTGCGCTTTAACTTAAAGTTGACCACACCAGTCACCGCATCGGCACCATACACGGCAGAGGCACCACCAGTGATGATTTCTACCGACTCAATCCAGGCGGTTGGAATTGCATTGGTATCCACAGCGGCAGAGCCGGCACTGCTGGAAACATGACGTTTACCATCTACCAATACCAGTGTACGGGATGACCCCATGCCACGAAGATCCAGCAGGCTCAAACCGGCCGTGCCAATAAAGCGACCTGAGTTTGCCAGCGAGTATGTAGCCGCCAGCGAAGGCAGTACATTCAGTACCTCACCAATGTTCATGGCGCCGGTTTCTACCAGCTCCTGACCACTGATCACCGTAACTGGTGATGGTGCCACAGCACCTTCACGCAAAATACGCGAGCCCGTCACCTGAATGCGCTCTGGGGTCACCGTATCGGCCAGAGTCACTGCATCGGACCCGGCATGAGCCGTCATAATCATCGCGCTGCTGCCAAGCAGGCCAAGCTGAATAGCACGGCATAACCGGCTGGTAGAATACATCTGAGACATATGTGCTCCCTGGAAAAGTGCGACCTTAGGGTCTTTCTATAGTTCAAAGACCTTGCTCAATGAAAGAGCAAGGATGATTTACCCAAAATTGGGGCGCATTGTAGGGAAAGGTGGCGTAAAATCCAGCACTAATGGCGAAACAGGATGCGTTTGATGAATTATTATGCAGATTTAGTCGTATAATTATACAAAGTGATGGCGCTTCCACCGCCATCACCTCGTTATGGGATAGCTTAGAGTGCTGCCTGATAGCGGCTAAAAGCAAGCTCCAAATCAGCGATTAAATCATCCGGATCTTCCAGGCCGATATGCAACCGGATCAAAGGCCCGCTATAGGGCCATGGGCTGGCCGTACGTAATTTTTGCACGTTCAGTGTGGGGGAGATCAGGCTTTCATAGCCGCCCCAGGAAAAGCCCATTTTGAAATACTGCATGCCTTCGACAAAAGCAGCCACGGCTTTGGCGCCGCCTTGCTTCAGCACAAAAGAGAACAAACCATTGCTGCCACTGAAATCACGTGCAAAGTACTGATGCCCCGGATTGCTGGCAAAAGCCGGATGGCGCACGGTTTCCACTTCAGCTCGCTGTGCTACCCAGTGGGCAACTTTCAGAGTATTGTGCTGATGCTGAGCCAGCCGCACCCCCAAAGTTCGTAAGCCACGACTCGCCTGATACACATCATCGGCCGACGCGCAGTACCCCAGGATATAACTGTGCTCACGCAGCTGCGGCCAGTACTTTTCGTTGGCACTGGCTGTACCCAGCATCACATCGGAGTGACCAACAATGTATTTGGTGGCCGCCTGAATGGAAATATCGACCCCCAACTCGAACGGCCGGCATAAAATCGGCGATGCCCAGGTATTATCCAGCAGGGTAATCACACCCTTTTCTCCCGCTACTTTGCAGATAGCAGGTACATCCTGCACTTCCATGGTGAGCGAGCCAGGCGACTCCAGAAAGATGGCTTTGGTGTTCGGCCGGATCAGGGTTTCAATGCCAGCACCAATCATCGGATCGTAATACTCAGTTTCCACCCCCATAGGGCCGAGGACTTTGTCGCACAGAGCCCGGGTTGGCTCGTACACCGAGTCGACCATCAGCAGGTGATCGCCTTGCTGCAGAAACGACAGCAAAGCCCCACTAACTGCAGCCGCTCCGCATGGATAGAGCGCACAGCCAGCGCCACCTTCCAGCTCGCAGATGGCTTCCTGAAAAGCAAAGTGGGTGGCCGTACCACGCCGGCCATAATAAGGCACCCGCTCGCCTTTGTGTTGGCTGGCATGCGCCAGTTCGGCCATGGTATCGAAGGTAATGGTCGATGCCCGCACCACGGGCGGGTTTACCGCCTGGCCGGTCCATTTTTTGCCGCGTCCGGCCTGGATCAATTTGGTATTTTGTTTCATGCCACAACTCCATGGAAGCGATAGTGTTGCCATGGTACTGCTTTTACACACGTAAATCATCTGTCAGACCATAGTTGAAAGGAAGATCATGTACTTATGGTCTATGCTTAGCCGTGCAACCTGCCAGAAGTAACTGAGTGCAGTATGGTGGTGCGAACGAAGAAGCCGCAAAGGCCAGCAACCTCACAATAACAAGAACCACCAAGGATAAAACGGATAACAAGAAACTCGACATCCATTAGGAGAAACTGTATGCGTCACTTTCGATTTACCCCTTTGGCACTGGCCATGTCGTCGTTGTTAGCGCCCTCCTTGCTGCTTGCCGATAACGATGACGGTGCAGACAAGGTTGAAACCATTGTAGTCACTGGCACCCGGGTCGCCGGCCGTACCATTTCCGATACCGCAGTACCGGTCGACCTGGTACGCTCCGATGTATTGGAGCGTTCTGGCACCACAGAGCTCAACCAGGCCCTGTCGGTTGCGCTACCATCCTTTAACTTTCCAAGACCCGGCCTGGCCGATGGTACCGATACCATCCGGCCCGCCACCTTACGTGGTTTGTCACCGGATCAATCCCTGGTCCTGGTGAACTCCAAGCGCCGCCATGCGGCTGCTCTGGTGAACGTGAATGCCACCGTCGGCCGCGGCGCCTCAGCGGTGGATTTAAACACCATTCCGATGGGGGCTATCAGTGCCATTGAAGTATTGCGTGATGGTGCCTCAGCCCAATATGGTTCCGATGCCATTGCCGGCGTAATGAACGTTCGGCTGCGCGAAGCCAGTGATGGTGGCTCAGTGACGCTGGGTTACAGTTTCCGTGATACAAGTTACAAGATCCCTACGACCGACCCGACTAATCCATTTCTCGCTAACCAGACCGAACCGGATGCCACCTGGGGAATTCCAGGCAACACCATTAAACGTTCAAGAACGGATGGAAAAACATACACCCTCTCAGGCTGGAAAGGCTTTGAACTGGGTGATAATGGCTTTTTAACCCTTTCGGCCGAATACAAAGACCAAGACCGCACCGAGCGCGGCGGCTGGGACCATCGACGCCAATATCCACGCCTGTCAGATGGCAGCCTGGACCCACGCGAACTGACCTTTGACCGTTTTAATGCCTGGTATGGCGAACCCGAGCTGGAGCAGTGGACCTTATTTGCCAACGCCGGCATCACCACCGATCACGGCAAGTGGTATGGCTGGGCCAGCTACCAAAACCGCCAGGCCACCTCGGCTGGTTTTTACCGCCCGGCCAATGACTCCAGAAACGTGCCTGAAATCTACCCGGATGGTTTTTTGCCGCTGATTTCGCCGGATGTGGATGATTTTAGCGCCGCCTTTGGCTACGAGTGGGACTGGGGCGAATGGCAACTGGATAGCTCTTTGGTGTACGGCTACAATAAAATGGCCTTCACCATTGAAAACACCTTAAACCGCTCCTTAGGCCCGGCCAGCAAAACCGTGTTTGATGCCGGTGGCTACAAATACAATCAATGGGTGTATAACCTGTCGGGTGTTAAAGCCATTGATGTCGATGGCCTGGCCTCGGCGCTGAACATTGCGCTTGGTGTGGAAGCCCGCCGTGAAGGCTACTCCATCTTTGCCGGTGAACCGGATTCCTACCGCAATGGTGGCGTACTTATTCCAATTGGTCAGCCAGGCTGCACCTCGCCTACAGAAAAACAAGTTGAAGACAATGGTTGTGCCACCGCCTCCGGCTCTCAGGTGTTTGCCGGCTTTCGCCCCTCGAATGAAGTCAACGAAAGCCGGACAGCCTTTGGGGCCTATATTGATCTAGAGGCCAATATCACGGATGAATGGCTGGCGTCGGCCGCCATCCGGGCCGAGCGTTATTCGGATTTTGGCAGCAATGTATCCGGTAAGTTTGCTAGCCGCTATGACTTTACCGATACTTTTGCAATACGCGGCTCGGTGCAAAATGGCTTTAGGGCTCCCTCCTTACAACAACAGAACTTTACCGCCACCTCCACCAACTTTGTCAATGGCATCCCCTTTGACATCACTACGTTTCCATTCAATGATCCGGTCGCCATCGCCATGGGGGCGAAAGAGCTGGATGCAGAAAAGTCGATCAATTTCTCACTGGGTGCTGTGATGCGCTTTGATAGTGTCACCATCACCGTCGATGCTTACCGCATTGATATTGATGATCGCATTGTGCTGTCGGAAAACCTGCTGGCGAACACCACAGCTCAAGGGGTGGCACTTCGCCAGTTCTTTGATGAGCTTGGTTTTACCGATGTGGGTGGTGGCCGTTTCTTTATTAATGGCGTGGATACTGAAACACAGGGAGTCGATGTGGTGGTGAATTGGTCTACCATCACCGATACCATGGGCAACTTTGACTTTACCCTGGTGGGCAACTACAACAAAACCAAGGTGACCCGGGTACCGGAAACCGCCGAGCTGGCCGCGCTGGATCCGGCACCCACTCTGTTTGGCCGGGTGAATGTGCTTACCTTTGAAAAAGGCAATCCGAAGGATAAGCTGGGTGCCATTGTCAACTGGACTCAGGATCGTTTCGGCGCCACCTTCAAAGCCACCCGTTACGGTGAAGTACTGGCACCAGGTACCAGCGCAGCCAACGATTTCACCCTAAGCTCGAAAGTTCTGGTGGATGTGGAGGGCCGCTATCAAATGACCGACAGCATGCGGATTGCCTTTGGTGCCGATAACCTGTTCGATACCTACCCGGATGCATTCCCTATCAACCTGAATACCACCGGAGCGACGTCGTTCTCCAACTATTCACCCTTTGGTCGTTCCGGCCGAATGCTGTATGCCCGTATCAGCTACGATTTTTAAGCCATCGGTTCACTAACAGCACCAAGGCGCCACCCGGCGCCTTTTATCTTCGCGTGGAAGGAGATCCGCTTATTGCTGCAAAGTATCAATATCCGACCAGGGCGTCAGGCTTTCCAGTGCCGGCCGGGCAAAATAATAACCTTGCAGGTAACGCACCCCGGCCGCAACCAGCCAGTTAAGCTCAGCGGCAGTTTCAATGCCTTCTGCCAGCACTGTGGTGCCCTGTAGCTCACACTGAGCGATGGTGCTGCGCACTATCGCTTGCTTAGCCGGGCTTTGCTCTATATCCCGGATCAGTGCCATATCCAACTTCAATATATTGGGTTTTAGTACCTGCAACCACTCCAGATTGGCAAAGCCGGCCCCGTAGTCATCGATGGCCGTTAAAAAGCCATGCCGGGCATAGCTTTGAAAAATCCGTGTCAGGTGACCTTTGTCCGGAATTTCCTCCGTTTCGATCACCTCAAAAATAATTTTTTCTTTGCAGAAACCATAAAGCTCACTGGCTTCCAGCGTGGCTTGAATGCAGGTTTCCGGGTTATAAACTGCATTGGGCATAAAATTGATGCTTAAATAGCTGCTGCAACCAAGACGAGCAGCGGTTTCAATGGCTTTTACCCGGCATGCTTGATCAAAGTAGTAGCGGTTGTCTTTGTTAACCTGGGCAAACACCCAGGCAGCCCCCTGCCCCTCTGGCCCCCGCACCAAAGCTTCATACGCAAATATCGACTGCTGCTGCCAATCAATAATAGGTTGAAATGCCATTTTTATGGCAAATCCCAACTCCTGGCCACTTAAACAATCGCTACAGGTCTGCTGTTTAATCCTGGCAGGAAAATCCATGCTCACGGCTCTCTTTTACGGCTATTACAAACAGTATAGTCACAGTTTTCAGCAGATTACAGCGCACGCTCCAAAGCTTTATCCGAATCTAAGCACCGTTTGACGAATCATAACCGGATTTTAGCAGCCATAACTTTGCTCAGGCTGTCTGCGCCTGGTTCTGCGACAAAAGCCAGCGGCTTCGCAGCCGTCTACACTGACAGCAGTACAGACTCCATGTATACTGGCACCCTTTAACGCTGGCTGATCCTGCCAAGGAAGAGCCCCGTATGTTGACGCTTTGCAGTGAGCAGAACCCATGAAATACAAAGATCTGCGAGATTTTATCGCGCAACTGGAGCAGCGCGGTCAATTAAAACGCATTGCGGTGGAAGTTGACCCTGTGCTGGAAATGACTGAAATCGCCGACCGCACCCTGCGGGCAGGTGGCCCCGCCTTGTTGTTTGAAAACCCCAAAGGCTCTACCATCCCGGTGCTGGCCAACTTATTCGGCACCCCGGAACGGGTCGCGCTTGGCATGGGGCAAGAAGAAGTTAGTGCGCTGCGCGAAGTGGGCAAGCTGCTGGCATTCTTAAAAGAGCCAGAGCCGCCAAAAGGGTTAAAAGATGCCTTTAGCAAACTGCCGATCTTTAAGCAGGTGCTGAATATGTCACCGAAAAAAGTACGCAAAGCCGCTTGTCAGCAGGTGGTACTGCAAGGTGATGAGGTGGACCTCACCAAGCTGCCTATTATGACCTGCTGGCCCGGTGATGCTGCTCCTTTGATTACCTGGGGCCTGACCGTAACCAAAGGACCGCACAAAGAACGGCAAAACCTTGGCATTTACCGCCAGCAATTGCTTGGAAAGAATAAAGTCATTATGCGCTGGTTATCGCATCGCGGTGGTGCATTGGACTTTTTTGAATGGCAAAAAGCCCACCCCGGCGAACGCTTCCCGGTTGCAGTGGCACTGGGTGCTGATCCCGCCACCATTTTAGGCGCCGTCACACCGGTGCCGGATACTTTGTCCGAATACGGTTTTGCCGGCCTGCTGCGCGGCGACAACACCGAAGTGGTGCAATGCATCAGTAACGAGTTGCAGGTACCCGCCAGTGCCGAGTTTGTGTTGGAGGGCTACATTGAAGCGGGTGAAATGGCACCGGAAGGTCCTTACGGTGATCATACCGGTTACTACAACGAAGTGGATGAGTTTCCGGTGTTTACCGTGACCCATATCACCCATCGCGAAGACCCTATTTACCACAGCACCTACACCGGCCGGCCACCGGATGAACCTGCCATTTTAGGTGTAGCACTGAACGAAGTCTTTGTACCCATTTTGCAAAAGCAGTTCCCGGAGATTGTCGATTTCTATCTGCCACCGGAGGGCTGCTCTTACCGCCTGGCCGTAGTGACGATGAAAAAGCAGTACCCTGGCCACGCCAAGCGGGTGATGATGGGGGTATGGTCCTTCTTGCGGCAATTTATGTACACCAAGTTTGTCATTGTCTGCGACGACGACATCAATGCCCGTGACTGGCAAGATGTGATCTGGGCCATCACCACCCGGATGGATCCGGCTCGTGATACCACACTGGTCGAGAATACCCCGATCGACTACCTGGACTTTGCGTCGCCAGTCTCCGGCCTGGGCTCCAAGATGGGCATGGATGCTACCAACAAGTGGCCGGGTGAAACCGACCGTGAGTGGGGCGAGCCTATTGTGATGGACCCGGCAGTGAAGGAGCGGATCGATGCACTCTGGCCAAGCCTTGGCATCGAGTTACCCGACCAGCCATGACGACCTGTCGTATCCGCATTCAGCCGTCAGGCCTGACCTTTGAGGCCGAAGCTGGCGAAACCATCCTGCAAGCCGCGTTGCGGCATGGCATCGACTTTCCAAACCGATGCCGCCAGGGTGTTTGTACCAGTTGTGTCTGCCGGCTGCAAAGTGGTGAAGTGCGTTACGACTCGCCTTCACCCTTGACCGACATCGACAAAGCGCAAAAATTTACCTATGGTTGTTTAGCCTATCCGTTAACGGATCTGGTACTGCAACATCCATTTATACAAGCCTAAAGAGACCAGCATGATCCAAACCCAGTGCACCGTAGATGCCATCACCCCGCTCACTCCCTTTGTGCAACAGGTACTGCTAAGCCCACTGCAAGCAGTCGATTTTTTGCCGGGCCAGTACCTGCAATTGTGCTTAACGGAGCACGATAAACGGCCTTTCTCACTAGCCTGTTTACCCAATGGCAAGCAATTAGAGCTGCACATTGGCGCCTCCAAAGCGGATGAGTACAGCAGCCAGGCACTGAATTATCTGCAGCAACAGCTCCATACCAACCAACCAGTGATGGTTGAAGCAGGTCTGGGCCAGGCGCATCTGCGACCCAGCGACAACCCGGTACTGCTGCTGGCTGGTGGCACAGGATTTTCCTATGTGTACAGCATAGCGAAAGCACTGCAGCTGCAGCCACAGAAACGGCCGGTTTTTTTGTACTGGGGCGTGCAACAACAAAGCAGCTTGTACCTGCTCGAAGAATTGCAGCAATGGGCCAACAGTCACAACAGCTTCCGATTTATTCCGGTGGTGCAACAAGCCGATAACCAGTGGCAAGGCCGCACTGGCCTGGTGCACGAAGCGGTGCTGAATGACTTTATTTCACTGGATGCTTATGACATATACATCGCAGGCCCCTTCCCTATGGTTGGGGTGGTGCGTGATGCGTTTTTAAAACAAGGCGCGCATCGAGAACAGATGTTCGCCGATGCCTTTGCTTATATCTAGTATTACAGCCCGACAGCCACACTGGTCTAGCCAGTTTGGCTATGGCACAATGTGGTTCTCTTTGTTGACTGTGAGCTCACTATGACCCACCTGACTGAAATTAAAGTTCGGGGATATCACCTCGATATCTACCAGCATGTAAACAATGCCCGTTATCTGGAGTTTCTGGAAGAAGCGCGCTGGGGCTATCTGGAAGATAATGGTGATATTGAATTTTTTCGTGAACTTGGCCTGGCCTGGGTCATTGTCAACATCAACATCAATTACCGCGAAGCCGCTACTATGGGGCATACCCTGCAAATCAGCACTCAATTTAGTAAAATTGGTAGTAAAAGTGCGATGGTACGTCAGGAAGTACGGATAAAAGGCAGCGATCGTATTGCCGCCGATGCCGACATTACGTTTGTTTGCCTGGATCAGAAAACCGGCAAAGCGGTGCCCATCGAAGGAGCTTTAAAAGAGCGGCTGGAGCAGCAGTTACAAGGCTAATCCGGACACGCAAAGTTTAATTTGATCGGCCCGAATGCCTGGAGCGGCGTTGCAGGATTTCCTGCAATTGCTGAGCTGCACTTATCTCATCGCCACAGGGCACATACTTTGCTGCCATTAAGGCATCAAAGCCGTCTTTGCTCGGATCACTGGTGAGGCAGCCACGAGCGTTACGTATCGGCTGACTGCCATCCTGGATTTCCTGATAGCGCTTCTCTACGGTAATGCTGGGTTGCGCATGCCGTTGTATTTGCTGCGCCCGATGTGCCGATGCCAGCTCATCTGTTGGTTGTACATGTCGTAGGGCGCGGTCCATTAAACTTCCACGTTGGTTCGTACCAGATGGCAGTGCTGTTGACTCCACAACGGGGCGCTCTGCGCCCTCTCTTTTATCGGCTATCACCACCATATCAACGTCCGCAATCAGAGCCGGTTCGGTACTCGTTGCCGGCAACACAGCCTCCTTGTTGACAGCTTCTGGTTCAGCCATAAGCTCTATTGCATCAGCAACAAGCTCCTTTGCTAAAAGCGGCTCTTGATTAGGTGCCACAGGCTCTAGTTCAACCTTGGTTGGGGCCTGATAAAAGTATGCCTCGATAGCAGCAGACATCACCTCAGGCTCAACCGGGCGTTGCCAAGTTTGCAGGTTGAGAAGCAAAAGCAATAGCCCATGCCCTGCTATGGCCAGCAGTAAAGGCCCACGCCAGCATAACAACGATGTGACTTCAACGCTGTGCGCATCCTCTACTAAGCCATCGCTTGTAACCTGCCAGACCGGCTCTTGTCTCTCCACGCGCAGCTCGTTGATACATCCATTAAGATGCAGAGTAGACCTGGCTTTTTGCTAAAAATTCCCTAACCAGCTAAATACATACTCGCTACACGCACTAGTACGGGTTATTCGGCTGATAGATAGGACTCTGTCCGCCGTCTAAACTGATCCTCAGCGGTATTACCTCGGTCTGATGATGAGCAAGCTGATAACGATCTCCCCGCGTTAACTGATAGCGCAGTAAATCGGAGATAATCACCGGCTGTCCACACTCGGCTTGCTGAAAGCGCGTTTGTGCATCCGCCCGCAGTAGATACACCTCATGCGCTCCATACACCTCGGTCTGGCCATCACGCGCCACCCAGAGCGCGGTTTGTTCTGAAACGGCAATCCCTGTCAGATTGCGATGGGCATGGTGTGCCAAAAATACCATCAAGCGGCCCATACGATCACGTTGTTTAAAGTGGGTGTCTGTGATGGTGCCGTTTAGCATTGGCGCCTGCAGGAAATCACCGCTGAATTTGATATTGGCGTCGCAAAAATCCTGCGCTACTTCGCTGGATACCGCACTGCCCACACCATCCGGGTTGTAGACCACTTCGCCGAGAATGGCATTGCCCGCCGAGGTGCCGCCAATAATAGCTCCCTTCTGGTAAGCATAATGCAGCTTTTGCTGCAACCGGGTATCCTGCCAGTAACGAATGTATTCGGACTGATCGCCACCGGCAAACCAGATAAACTCGGCAGTTTGCACCGCCCAGGCGACATAGTCACTGTTGGCTTTATCCCGGCTGTCAACAATCAAAGTTTCCACCGAGGCGGCCTGGGTCAGCTGTTGCAAATAGTCGTTGTAGCCAGCCCCACCGCGGGTGCGCAGCACCAGCACATTGCCACTCTGAATATGCGGGCGCACTTTCTGTACAAAGATATCGTCCACATCGGTACTGCCGCCCATCAGAATCACCCCGGCCCGCTCTTTATGCAGTTCCACACAGACATCCCCTGTGTAACCAACCGCATAGCGGGTAAGGCTGCCTGGCTTATCAGGTCTGGGGCCATAACCACAGGCTGCGGCATTGGCAAGAGCCTCTATACTATGTAGTAATTCGGACTGGTTATACTGGCTGCTGCAACCCCAAAGAGCGCACAGCATAGAAATGGAAAATAAAACACCTTTGATAGTCATAGCTTGACTCCACATTGACAGACAAGACTTCAAGCCGCGATGGCTTGCAGCACACAACTTGGTCAAAAGGATAGGCTATTCGTCAAACCATTCAGAGAGATGATAATCCGAGGCGCAGGCATGCAACCTGCTAGAGGCATAGCTCAGGCGAAACATATTGGTTGCTGGGTGAGCGTCATTCACTCGGTTACCAGAAAGTACCATGCCATCTACTATTCACTAATGCGGCTAATGTTGTCAAGTGGTTCAACTTGCTCACTGCTTGTTGTAAGTTGCCGCCATGCCTGCAATCGAACGGACCTGGACATACCGGCATTGGCCGGGCTGCTGGAGGGCAAAGCTAGCAGACTGCAGGCTTTTGGCAATGCTGTCGTCGGCAGCACCAGCTTGCGGAAACTGGCTTCAGCTTTTTTGCCATTAAAGGCAATCAATTGTAGTTGCCGGTGCTGTTGGAAAAAGCCGGCAAAATCATTCGGACTTTCATGGCGAATGGCACTGTCTAAACTGCCTTGCCGCTCACAATGCTGCAGCACATCCCAAAGCGCAACCTGGTTGTTAAGCAACGCCTGCAAGCGCTCTGGATAAGATAAAGCCACCTCAAAGCCAAACAGTTCGGCCATGATGGGCCAAAAGTGATTGCGGGGGTGGCCATAATACTGCTGCTGAGCCAGGGACACAGCACCCGGCATGCTGCCAAGCAGCAGCACACGCGCATCCGGGCGGCTGACCGGCGCCAGGCCGGTGAGTTGACTCATTGGACTTAGCGCTTACTGGCAGCCAGCTCAGGCTGGTACTGCAGTGCTTTCTTCCAGGCCAGGCGCGCTTGTTCCAGCTCCCCTTCTTGCTCCGCCAGCCAGCTAAGCAGTGCATACAGATAACCGTTGCCGGCGTGATCACGCAACCAATGCTGTACTTGCTTACGCAGTTGCAGTACGGATTTTCCCAGTGGGATTTGGCGTAAATACGGCCAGGCCAGCTCAATATCGGCCAGTGCCAGGGTGTTGACCAGCAAACGCTCTGCCTGCTCAGTCTGACCCTGATTGGCTTTGGCCCAGGCTCGGCCAATGACCGCAGCGACCGATTTGCGCTCGCGCCCTGGTAAGGCTTGCCAGTATTCTGCCTGCTCGGAAAACTGCCCGCTTTGCACCAGACTGCTGATGGCTTTCGGGTAAATTTGATAGCGTTGTACCGCCCATTGCGACTTACTAAACCAGCGATGTTTCAGTGCAGCAGGCACCTGCTCCAGCAATTGCTGCCACTGCCCGGCCTGCTGCAGGCTGAACAAATACAACTGCCCCAGACCACAGGCTTTGGGCTGCTGGTCCACTTTGGCCTGCAGCAAATGCGCGGCCTGTGCAGCCTGCCCTTGCTGGATCAATAGATCGGCCTGCACGAACCAGGTATTTGGGTCCTCTGCTGCCAGTTGCTGTATCAGTTGCTCGGCCTGAGGCGTTTGACCGGCATAAAAGGCGGCATAACCTGCCAGCATGCGTTTTTCATCCTGATACTGCGAGTGCGCCAGCGATTGCTGCAGCAAGTTCGCCGCATCCTGCCACTGCTGCCGGGCAAACGCCCGCAATCCCTCCTGAAAAGCCTGTTCTGCTTTTTGCCGCCGGCGCCATTGCCAGAAACGCCAGGAGCGACTTGGCAGTCGCCAGAGGGCCCGCAGCAGCTTGGCTGTCAGCCATAACAACAGGCCACTGACGAGCACAAGCACCACCAGACCCACCACTGTCATTTCCAGCGTATAGCCCGCCAACACAATGCGCACATAACCCGGCTCGGCCAGCACCAGAGGGCCCAGCCACATCGCTGCTGCCAGCAGCAGTATGATCAGCAGCAAACGTATCATCATAGCGCGTCTCCCGCATCCTCACCCAAGAGCTGTATGGTGCGCTGATAGCGTTGCAAGGCTTCCAGACTTTGCAGCGGAGCAATGTAGCCCGGGTGCAATTCCAGCCGGGCCAGCTCAACCAGGCGGGCTGACAGCTGCTGAGTGCCTGCATCGGAGGCCTCAAAATAGCGCTGCACTAAATCAGCAGCTTCGCGTAAACTGGCCTGAAGCAAAGCACTTTGCTGCTGCATGGCTGCCAGTTCGGCTTGCACCAGTTGTTGCTGCAAACGCTGCCGTAACAGGAATTGCTGCTCGCGGCTCAGGCTAAAATCATCTTCTGCCACACTGCGACGCACCTGCACCAGTTGTTTCAAGCCCTGTTGCCACAACCGCTGCCAGCGCTCACCCCAGCTGGAATCAGTGCCTTCTGCAGGCGTTGACAGTGCCTGCTGCTGATCTTTAAATGGCAGTTGCCGCGCCAGCTCCCGCAGTGATCGGATACTGAGCTGGATTTCGATCGGGTCTGGAATACGCAATCTGGACAAGGCTTGCTCGTCCTGACGAATGGCTTCACGCACGGTCAATAAAGCAGGCTCACCCAGACGGGCCAAACGGCTATCAGCACTTTTTAACAGTTGCAGACTGGTTGCTACATCCAACTCCAACCAGATTTTCTGGCTGGCCATCCGCAGCAGGTAATCCACCTCTGCCAGCAACCAGATACTGGGCGCAGCCCCTTGTTGTTGCTCTAAGCGCTGTTCAATAAAACGCAACTGCTGCTGAAATTGCGTTTGCTGCTGTTGCAGTTGGCGCCTTAGCTCATCCTGCTGCTGGCGTTGTTGCTGCTGCCATTGTGACAGCTGATCCTGTTGCTCATCTCTAAGCCGTTGCTGGCTGCGCTGCAGTTCAGTACGCTCATCATCCAACTGACGCTCCAGGACCAGTTGCTGGCGCTGCTGGCTCTCCGTCAATTGCAGCCACTGTGGGTAAAGCCAGTAGCCTGCAGCAACCAAAGCGCCCGTCAGTAGCAGGCTAACCAGTAAAGCCAGCCAGGCTATACCTCGCCCGGTTTTCACCACAGGATCGTGCAAGTCCGCTTCAGACAAATAACGCATCTCATCGCCGGACTGCGTCGCCTTAGCGGCATTTGCCGGTGGCTGCTCAGTTACCTTATCTGCTTCGCTGGCTTTGCTTGGCTCACTGCTCATAAATAATCCCTCTTGTAATGACATATCGCTGCCATAAGCGCAGTATCGTTGGCATTATCTGCCAGTATAATCTTGCTGACCGGGATGCCAAGTGCCAGCGCCGAATCGTGCATGCGCGGACTGACCAAAATCCAGTGCCGACTGCGCAACCAGTCATGGCCGGCAACCGGCAGCAATGAGAATAACCGGCGCAGAATTTCTTCACTGGTGACCAGAATGCAACTGACCTGCTGCTGCCAGAGAGCAAACAGCGCCTCACCATCCAGCTCAATCGGCACCCGATGATAGCTTTGCACATAACGCACCCGGGCACCGCGTTGCTGCAATCCTTGTTTCATCAGCTCGCGGCCACTCTGACCACGCACGATCACAATGTTCTGACCATCGACCTGCTGCATGCAGGGCATCGACAACACTCCTTCACTGCGCTGATCGTCCGGGTACACTACCTCCCGCCCGGTCCATTGCTGCAAAACCGATGCGGTGGTCTGGCCAACCGCACGCAGTGGAGCTTTGAGCTCACTGGCGTCCAGTTGTTGCTGCAACGATGTCACCGCGCTGACGCTGACAAACACCAGCTGATCGGCCTGCTGCAACCACTGCAGCTCCTTTGGCTTAACGGGTACCAGTTGGGTGGCAATCAGCGGCTGGTACAGATAAACCAGACCAAGTTCATCCAGGCCGGCCAATAAGGCATCCGCTTTGCCTGCTGGCCGGGTGATTAACAGTGTCTGAGCACTCATCACCGCTCCTGGTAGGCAGCAGCCAACAGTGCAGCCGCCCCCTGTGCCAGCAGCGCTTCCGCCACCTGTACACCCAAAGCTTCCGCTTGCTGACGTGGCGCTTTGGCTTCGGCCTGTAAAATCTGCCCACCATCCAGCGAGCCGACCAGACCACGTAACCAAAGGGTATCGCCGTCAAGTTCGGCATAAGCGCCAATCGGTACCTGACAACCGCCTTGTAAACGCCGATTCATTGCCCGCTCGGCCAGCACCCGATCCGCCGTATCGGCATCATGCAGTGCCGCCAGCAATTGCTGAATACGCGGGTCGTCGGCCCGGCATTCAATGCCGACAGCACCCTGGCCGTTGGCAGGTAAGCTTTGCTCCGGTGCCAGCCAGCCGGCAATGCGCTGTTGAAAACCCAACCGAATCAAACCGGCCGCAGCCAGGATAATGGCATCAAAGTCGCCCTGATCAAGTTTGGCCAAACGGGTATTGACGTTGCCACGTAAATCTTTGATCACCAAATCCGGTCGCCGGGCTTTTAACTGACACTGCCGGCGCAGGCTGGAGGTGCCAACCACAGCCCCAGCCGGTAACTCCGCCAGACTGGCGTAACGATTGGAAACAAAGGCATCGCGCGGATCTTCACGCGGGCAAATGGTTTGCAGCGCCAGGCCTTCAGGGAAAGCCACCGGCACGTCTTTCATGCTGTGCACGGCAATATCAGCCCGGCCATCCAGCAAAGCCGTTTCCAGCTCTTTGACAAAGAGGCCTTTACCGCCGATTTTAGCCAGCGGCGTATCCAGGATTTTATCGCCCTGGGTCGACATCGGCACCAGTTGGACCATTATTCCAGGATGGTGCTTTTCCAACTCGGCCTTGACATACTCGGCCTGCCACAACGCCAGCGCGCTTTTGCGGGTGGCAATTCGTACCATCTGGCTCATGTCAATTATCCTTGTCTGTCAGCAACAGCCGCTGCAAAAAACTGCTGATATCAGCGACTTCCTGCGCGCAGACACTGTGCTCCATCCGGTAGTCGTGCCAACTGACCGCAAAGCCCTGCTTTTTAAGCGCATGAA
Organism: Alkalimonas mucilaginosa; assembly: GCF_036327005.1. Classification (NCBI taxonomy): domain Bacteria; kingdom Pseudomonadati; phylum Pseudomonadota; class Gammaproteobacteria; genus Alkalimonas; species Alkalimonas mucilaginosa. The sequence goes on along the minus strand of NZ_JAUGZK010000013.1, from coordinate 11,964 downwards.
ACGCCTGCTGGCCACCTGCGATGGGTACCACCGGATCCTGCACGCCATGGCCAAAAAAGACCGGGGTTGCTTTGTTGTGAGGCAGGGCTTCATCTGACAGTTTTTCTGGTGCACACATATAGGTAGATAAGGCCATCACACCAGCCAGCTTATAAGGCAAGCGCGCCAGCAAATGCAGCGCTATCACACCACCCTGGCTAAAGCCGGCCAGCACAATCCGCTCGGAGGGCATGCCTTGCGCGATCAGTTGATCCAGCAACTGCTGCACTTTAGCCGCAGAGTCACGCACTCCGGCTTCATCGGCCCGGCTTAATAAGTCCATGCTTTTAATATCGTACCAGGAGCGCATTTCCATGCCACCATTGATGGTGACCGGCTGCACCGGCGCATGAGGGAAAATAAAGCGAATGCCGGCACCGGCGGGTAACCGAAGTTCAGGCACTATGGGGGCAAAACCATGGCCGGAGTCGCCGAGGCCATGCAACCAGACGACTACGGCCTTGCAAGGCCCCTGGGCTGGCGTATCAACAAAAGGAAGTACTGTCATGCTATTGCTCTAATTGAATGACAACACCAGCTTACTTACTGGCGGCATCGTTAATCAAGGCCAAAAATTTCAGGCCGGTACGGTTCTCTATTTCATACTCTGCCGCCACTTGCAGTAACGGCGTTACACTTGGTAGCTACCCACAACGGATGCAGGGTGGCATCGGCTAATTCGTCATATTCACGATCATTCGCTGCGTCACCTGTTTGCTTTTGCTGCTAAGGATGCGATTATAGAGCCTCTGGCAATTTATGAAATACATCACCATGCATCCAAGCTATCGCTTTTGTTCGTTGCGTACTCGCATCCTGCTTGTGTCAGTTACCCTGCTGGCCCTGTCAGCCTGTGGTCAGAAAGGCCCCCTTACCTTACCACAACCGCCGGAAGCTGTCGCAGAAGAGCCGGTTACCGGGCCAGAAAATCCCGCTATCGTTATACCAACTCGTCGTACCACAGAGTAAACCACATGGACCATTTTAATTACCGCGAGCAGCAACTTTTTGCCGAAGAAGTGTCACTTAGTGACATTGCTGCTCATTATGGCACACCTTGCTATGTCTATTCCCGCGCCACCATAGAGCGGCATTACCATGCCTTTGCCGACGCCGCCCAACATCATCCGCACCTGATTTGCTATGCGGTGAAAGCCAACAGCAATATTGCCGTACTGGACCTGCTGGCCCGGCTTGGTTCTGGCTTTGATATCGTCTCCGAAGGTGAACTACGCCGGGTGATAGCCGCCGGTGGTGACCCTAAAAAAGTGGTTTTTTCCGGTGTGGCCAAAACCGCCGATGAAATGCGCTATGCGCTGCAACTTGGCATTAAGTGCTTTAATGTCGAGTCTGAAGCCGAATTAAACCGGCTGCAGCAGGTTGCTCAAGAGCTGGATCTATCTGCCCCTGTCTCCATCCGGGTCAATCCGGACATAGACGCCAAAACTCATCCCTATATTTCTACCGGCTTAAAAGCCAATAAATTCGGCATAGATATCAACGACGCAGAACGCATTTATCAGCAAGCAGCGGCCGCCTCGCATGTGCAGGTGGTCGGTGTCGATTGCCATATCGGCTCGCAACTGACCGAAACCCAACCTTTCTTGGATGCATTGGATAAGTTGCTGGCCTTAATCGATCGGCTAAAAAGCCACGGCATTCAGTTGCAACACATCGATGTCGGCGGTGGCCTCGGGGTGCGTTATCAGGATGAAACCCCGCCGCACCCCAGTGAGTATGCGGCCGCTGTGGTAGAGCGGTTAAAGCCTTACCCGGAACTGACGCTGATTTTCGAGCCAGGCCGCGCCATTATGGCCAATGCCGGTGTGCTGCTGACCAGAGTGGAGTACTTAAAACCTGGCCAGGAGAAAAACTTCGCCATTGTCGATGCCGCCATGAACGATCTAATCCGGCCGGCGCTTTACAGTGCCTGGCAGGCCATCGTACCGGTGCAGCAACAAGATAATGACAAAGCGCAGCTGTACGATGTAGTGGGCCCGGTTTGCGAAACCGGTGATTTCCTTGGTAAAGATCGGCTTTTAGCCATTGCTGAAGGTGATTTACTGGCAGTGCGCTCCGCAGGCGCCTATGGTTTTACCATGAGCTCCAATTACAATAGCCGGCCTAGAGCGGCCGAAGTGCTGGTGGATGGCAGTCAGAGCCACCTGATCCGGCAGCGTGAATTATGGCAGGATCTATGGCGCGGCGAACACACTCTCCCATGAATGCACAGCGACCCGATAAGCGTGGTACCTTGTTGCAGTTTTCCAAAATGCACGGCCTTGGCAACGACTTTATGGTGGTGGACAATGTCAGCAACAATGTGTACATCACACCGGAACAAATCCGCCGGCTGGCCGATCGCAATTTTGGCATCGGCTTTGATCAACTGCTGATGGTAGAGCCACCCTATGATCCGGATCTGGACTTTCATTACCGCATTTTTAATGCCGATGGCTCCGAAGTCGAGCAATGCGGCAATGGCGCCCGCTGCTTTGCCCGTTTTGTCCGCGCCCGCGGTCTGACCAACAAGCACAAAATTGGTGTTAGCACCAAGTCGGGCACCATTCAGCTGCTGGTGGAGCAGGATGGTCAGGTCACCGTCAATATGGGGGTGCCACAACTGGAGCCGGATCGCATTCCCTTTAAAGCCCAGAAGCAGGAAACCACCTATATTCTGCGGGCCGATGATCAAACGCTGTTGGCCGGTGTAGTTTCAATGGGCAACCCTCATGCTGTCACCATTGTCGAGCAACTGGAAGCAGCCCCGGTCGATATTCTCGGGCCGTTATTTGAACTGCACGAGCGCTTTCCTGAGCGGGCCAATATTGGCTTTATGCAAATTCTTAATCCACAACATATTAAACTGCGAGTCTGGGAGCGCGGCGTTGGCGAAACCCTGGCTTGTGGCACCGGTGCCTGCGCGGCTGTGGTGATAGGTGCGATGCAAAAGAAACTTCAACAACAGGTGCGGGTGGATTTACCCGGTGGCAGCCTGACCATTCGCTGGCAAGGTCCGGGACAACCAGTACGGATGACCGGCCCGGCCACCCATGTGTACGATGGACAAATTGTATTATGAGCAAGAGCAAGGACAACAAACCCCTGACCGCAGCCGAGCTGCAGGCCGATGAGCAACTGATGCAGGCAGCCCTGGTGATTGATCATCTGCAGCAGCATCCGGACTTCTTTTTGCAGCACCCGGGGCTGCTAACAGAGCTGCGCCTGCCGCACCAGCAAAAAGGCAGCATCTCGCTGGTCGAGCGCAAGCTGGAGTTGCAGCGCGAAAAAATTAACGCGCTGGAAGAAGAAATTACCCGCTTAATGAGCATTGCCCGTCACAATGAGCTGATTTTCAAAGCGCTGAACCAGCTGCATGTCGATTTGATGCAGTGCCAACATGCCGAAGAGCTGCAACAACATCTACAGAGCTTTACTGCCGCCATGCCCGGCGTGCACGCCTGCAAACTGTTTTCCTTTGTCGATAGCAGTAACCAGCCCGATTTTAACCAGTTTGAACTGCTGCTAAATCGCCGGCTCAATGGCCGTAAGCTCTATTTGGGCCGGCTCAATCATGAAGAGCAGCAGCATATTTTCCCGGCCAGTATTCATTCGGTAGCACTGCAATTGATTCAGGTGCAAGACAAGCCACTGGCTTTGCTGGCTTTTGGCAGTGAGCAGGACGACCATTTCCAACCGGACATGGACAATTTATTCCTCGCCCATCTGGCTGAGCTGGTAGTGCGGGTGCTCTCTCCGGCCCATCATGCCGCCTAAAACCGGACAAACCGCTTTGCCAGCCAGCCTGGCAGAGCCGCTGGAAAAATTCCTGGCGAACTTGCGCAACGAGCGCAATTACAGCCGGGCCACGCTAAGCAGCTACCGCCAACAGCTGGAAACCATAGCATTGAAGTTGCCGGTCCACAGCTGGCAGGACGTCACCCAAACCATGCTGCAACACCTGCTGATGCAGGATTTTCAGCAAGGTCTGGCGCCCCGTTCACTGGCACTGCGCGCCGCCAGCCTGCGCAGCCTGTTTCGGTTTTTACAGGCAGAAAATCCACAGGCCATCAACCCGGCACAACATCTGAAAGTGCCCAACGCCACGAAAACCCTGCCGAAACAGCTTGATGTTGATCAAATGCGTCACCTGCTGGATGTAGAGCCGGATGATACTTTGGGGTATCGCGATCGCGCCATGCTGGAACTGTTTTACTCGTCTGGCTTACGCTTAGAAGAGCTGGTCAATATCAATCTGCCGGATATCAGTTGGACGGAGCAGCAGTTACGGGTGCGCGGCAAGGGCAGCAAAGAACGTATGGTGCCGATTGGCCGCTACGCCATCAGAGCCTTACAAGCCTGGTTGCAGCACCGACCTGAACTGGCAGGGCCTAAGCTTCCAGCAGAGGACAGCCAGGCGCTGTTTTTAAGCCTGCAACAGCAGCGCATTTCCACCCGCCAGGTACGGCAGCGGGTCGAGCGCTGGGCCAAACTGCAGGGGCTGCCACAATCGCTGCACCCGCATATGCTGCGCCATTCCTTTGCCAGCCACTTGCTGGAATCCAGTGGCGACTTGCGCGCCGTGCAAGAGTTGCTTGGCCACGCCAACTTAAGCACCACCCAAGTCTATACCCACCTGGATTTCCAGCATCTAGCCAAGGTGTACGATGGCGCGCACCCCAGAGCAAGGAAGAAAAGTTAATTGCACTTCATGTTCGGAAACACGTAAAGTAACTCGCCTCTTGAATCATAAAAATAAACAGTGCAGCTGTCTAGGTTAGGTCCCACGCCAATTCTATCTGGCGAAGTGGGAACAAGATTCCCACCGCGGGTCGGCCGTTGACTGAAACTGCCTGTCGTTTTAGCCAAGGCATTAATAAAAGCCATTTTCGCACAGTCACTCAACAGAGCGGACGCATCACCAGAAAACTGCCCTCCTCCAGCCATAATATCCTGAAACAAGAACCCTTCTATATAGGTTTGCTCTGCAGCTAAGTTTACCACTATATTGCCATTTTCATCAGGATTCACAAAGAAAGCCACTTCATTCCAAGGGCCATCGCTACTAGGTGGTACCACATGCTCATGCTCAAACACATAGCGTTGTGTCGCCCCCTGCACCCTTCTTTCCCAGGTTACACTCAAGCCTAGGCCACCTTTGCTGGCCTGGGCACCAACACTGGTGATACTTAACCGCTCAAATGCACCCTGTACACTGCGATAGCGGCCTGAAGCCAAAGCCTGATTAAAACGCTGTTGAACACCGTACTGCAATTGAGCCCGAACTCTGTGAGATAGTGCTGCCTCTATGGCTCTTTCGGTTGGATTACCAGCAGGGCATCCTCCTGCGCTAGCAGTCGTCACCTGATGCAAGGGTGAGCTTTGCAAAGTATCCAGTCGTGCTTCATGGCTGATTTCACGCAGTAATAGGGTGTATCGGCCAACGCTGTCGCTAAAGTCCTTAAGTAACTGTCGTAAACCAGCCGCAACCGGCCGTGCCTGAATATGCAGTTGCAAGTCACCAGCCTCCCCACCCTGACCACTGTGGTAATGATAAAAGGCATAACTTTGGCCTGAGTGCAGGTTCAGCACATACAGCTCCCCGGGCTGGCTATAGCAAGCTCGACTGCCCCGCTCTAAGTGATGGCCAGGCAGGGCCTCGCATGAAATGGATAATGTTGCTTTGCGATTGACTAAAGCCCGGGCAGCCGACTCACTGCAATTGTCACAAGCAATCACCTGATGCCACTCCGTTGCCCCGCCCCTGAAAGAAAGCAGCAATAAACCAAAGCTCAAGAAAAAAATTCGTACAATCACTCATTGCACTCCAAGAAAAAAACAGGTTGCATACTATCGAGCAAAACAAAAAAAACACAAGAAATACAGCACTTAGTTTACATCAATCGCGCAAACAAAAAGCATTCAGACGGATAATTTGACGTGTTTTTCCATGCCATACACGTAATACTAACCACTGGTTCAGTCCAAGCATTGAAGCTCACAGAGTACAAAAAGACATGCATATCTTTAAAAAACTTTACACGATTAAGATCTTATCATTCGATTTGGACGATACCCTGTACGACAACCGGCCGGTCTTGCTGGCGGCCGAACAAGCGATGCTGCACAGCTTACAGCAACAACTGGCGCCTGAGCTGCACAAACCGCTGGATTACTGGAGTCAGCAGCGCTGGCATCTGGGCCAGCAAACACCGGACATTCGGCACGATATTGGCCGTTGGCGCTTGCTGGGACTGGAAGCAGGGTTAATTCAGCTTGGGCTGGCAGCGTGCGAAGCCGGCGAGGTAGCCGAAACTGCTTATCAGGCCTTTTGGCAGGCCCGCACCAAGATCACCATAGCACCAGAGGTGCGCCAGTTGCTGGTGCAATTAGCCAGCCGCTATCAACTGATCGCCATCACCAATGGCAATGCCTGCATTCAGCGCATGGGGCTTGATGATCTCTTTCAGTTTAGTCTGCAGGCTGGTCCGGATGGCCGGATGAAACCCTTTCCGGATCTATTTCTGGCCGCCGCCAAAAAGCTGCAGCTTCCACCACAACAGATCCTGCATATCGGCGACAGCCACCGCGCCGATGTGATGGGCGCATTAAACGCCGGTTGCCAGGCCGCCTGGCTGGATCACCAGCAAAGCTCAGTCCCTGTATTGCCGCATATCCGGCTCACCGAGCTGTCGCAATTAACCAAACTGCTGGGCTAAACACTGGATATTCATCCACCCAAGTCTTGGCCTGCTGCTTAGGCCTGTTATAATGGCTTTTTCTGCAATCAATGAGTGCCCCGATGGATGTATCAAGCCTGCTGGATGATCTGAACGACCCCCAACGCGAAGCTGTGGCAGCGCCGCCACAGCATATGCTGGTGCTGGCAGGGGCTGGCAGTGGCAAGACCCGGGTATTGATCCATCGCTTGGCCTGGTTGATGCAGGTCGAGCGGGTGGCACCATACAGCTTGCTGGCGGTGACTTTTACCAACAAAGCAGCGCAGGAAATGCGTGGCCGTATTGAGCACACCGTGGGCGTCAGCTTGCACAACCTCTGGATGGGCACCTTTCATGGGTTGTCGCACCGGCTATTGCGCACCCACTATCAACAAGTGGGCTTGCCGCAGGGCTTTCAAATTCTAGACTCTGACGATCAGTACCGGCTGATCCGGCGGGTCCTGAAAAGCCTGAACCTGGATGAAAAACACTGGCCGGCCAAACAAATCCAATGGTTTATCAATGCCCGCAAAGACGAAGGCGAGCGGCCCGGCCAGATTGAAGCCGGTGGTGATTTCAGTCTGCAAACCATGGTGAAGATTTATACCGCCTATCAGGATGTCTGCGATCGGGCCGGTCTGGTCGATTTTGCCGAGATCTTGCTGCGATCGGTCGAGTTATTGCAGCAACACCCTGAAGTACGGGCACACTATCAGCAGCGCTTTCGGCATGTGCTGGTGGATGAGTTTCAGGATACCAACGCCATTCAGTATCGCTGGCTAAAACTGCTGGCAGGACCGGATAGCAAGGTGATGATTGTCGGCGATGACGATCAGTCGATTTATGGCTGGCGCGGTGCCAGGGTCGAGAACATTCAGAGCTTTCTGCGTGATTTCAATGAGCCTGTCACCATCCGGCTGGAGCAAAACTACCGCTCTACCGCCACCATCTTAAAAGCGGCCAATGCCGTGATTGCCAACAACAGCGATCGGCTGGGCAAAGACTTATGGACCGATGGCCGTGAAGGCGAACCGATTTCCGTCTATACCGCTTTCAATGAACTGGATGAAGCCCGCTTTATCGTTGGCCGTATCAAAGACTGGCAGCAGCAGGGCAATACCCTGACGGATACAGCGATTTTGTACCGCAACAATGCCCAGTCCCGTATTCTGGAAGAAGCGCTGATCCAGGCGGGTTTAAATTACCGCATCTACGGCGGGCTGCGCTTTTATGAGCGGCAGGAGATAAAAGATGCCTTGGCGTATCTGCGACTGATTGCCAACCGCAACGACGATGCCGCTATTGAGCGGGTGATCAACACCCCGGCCCGCGGTATTGGCGAAACTACGCTGGCCAAGGTCCGGGCCGAGGCTCGTGAGCAGCAACTGACGCTCTGGCAAACACTGCAACAGCTGCTGGCCACCAAACAGCTCTCTGGCCGGGCAGCCAATGCCATTGGCCAGTTTATCGAATTAATTGAGCAGCTTAGCCAAGCCTGCGACGACCTGCCGCTGCACGAACAAGCTGAGCATGCCATCAAGCGCTCTGGCCTCTATGCCATGTATCAGGCAGAAAAAGGTGAAAAAGCCCAGACCCGGCTGGAAAACTTAAACGAGCTGATCACCGCTTGTCAGACTGCGCCCTACCAAGCCGACGAGCATATGACCCCACTGGAGTCCTTTCTGGCCCAAGCTGCGCTGGATGCCGGTGATTATCAGGCCGACAAGCATGCCGATGCGGTGCAGCTGATGACGCTGCACAGCGCCAAGGGATTGGAGTTTCCACTGGTGTTTATCAACGGCCTGGAAGAGGGCATGTTCCCCAGCCAGCAAAGCGCCGATGAGCCCGGCCGGTTGGAAGAAGAGCGCAGGCTGTGTTACGTCGGCATGACCCGGGCGATGCAAAAGCTGTACCTTTGCCATGCCGAAAGCCGGCGGGTTTATGGCCAGGAACATCATCAATTGCCTTCGCGTTTTTTACGCGAAATCCCCGAACAATACCTGGAGCCTATCCGTCTGACGACCCGGGTGGTGCAGCCGGTAAGTAGCGGTCGCTTTAGTCAGCAAGCCAGCCATGTTGCCTTTGAGAACACCGGCTACAAACTGGGCCAGCGGGTGCTGCACAGTAAGTTTGGCGAAGGTACTGTGCTCAATTACGAAGGCAGTGGCCCTCAGTCGCGTATTCAAATCAACTTTGATGAAGTCGGCAGCAAGTGGCTGGTCACGGCCTATGCCCGGCTGGAGGCCATCGCCTGATGTTGGCGCAGCAGCTGCCTGACTGGCTCAGAGCCGCCAGCGCGGCGCATTGCCGGCTGCCGGTGGTATTCAGTGGCAGCAACAGCCGCTTATTGCCCCAAGTACAACAGCTGCTGCAACACTACCAACCGGACAAACTATGCTGGATTGGCCCGGATGCACCGGCTGGTGCGCTGGTACCAAGCCGGCAACACAAGCTGTTGGGCACCGAGTGCGACTGGCTGATCATTAATGCAGAGCAAGGCTTCCCAGCCGATTTGGTTGCTGCCGTCAGCGGCAGCCTGAAAGCGGGCGGTCTTTGGTTGCTGCTGACACCAGAGCCTGAGCAGTGGATGCAACAACCGAACCCTGACCATCGCCATCTGCTGCCCTATCCACTGGATGCAAGCAAACATCAGGGTGATTTTCTGCGGTTTTTCTGTCAACGCCTGCAGCAATGCGAACTGGCCTGGCTGACACCCGATGAAGTGCTGCAAGCCCCCATCTTTCCGAAAATTACCACCCCTGGGCCAGCCCCGGTACCTTATGCCAGCCTCGAGCAGCAAGCTGCGGTTGCCGCCATTCATAAAGTGGCGCAGGGCCATCGCAAACGGCCCTTGGTGCTGACAGCCCATCGTGGACGGGGTAAATCAGCGGCACTGGGCCTGGCCGGCGCTGAATTAGCGCAACACGATAAACAAATCCTGCTGACTGCGCCCAATGAGTCAGCTGCCGCTATCTGTCAGCAGCACTTTCGTGCTCATGTCAGCACAGAGCAGCAATCGCAGCTGCGTTACATGCCAATTGATGTACTGCTAAAACAGCAGCCGCACGCCGACTTGGTGCTGGTGGATGAAGCAGCCGCCATCCCTACCCCTTTGTTGCAGCAGCTGGTGCAGGCCTATCCCCGTGTTGCTTTTGCCACCACTGAGCATGGCTATGAAGGTACTGGCCGCGGTTTTCAGTTGCGCTTTCAGGCCTATTTGCAACGGCATTTTGCCGGTTTCAGACAGCTGCAGCTGAAAGAGCCCATTCGCTATGCGGATCGTGATCCACTCGAGCAGTTGTTGTTTCACAGCCTGCTGTTGAATCTATCGGAACAGGATCCGGAATGGGACGGCGCTATCGAGGCATTGCAGCTACAACAACTCAACTCCGGCCAGCTGCTTAAGCAGCCTGAGCTGCTGCAATCTTTGTTTCATTTGTTGTCTTTGGCGCATTACCAAACCAGAGTCGATGATCTGGCTGCACTACTGGACAACCCTCAACTGGAAGTTTTTGCCCTGCTGCATGATGATAGCCTGCTAGCCTGCGCTCTGGTTAGTCTGGAAGGCGAGTTGCCGGAGTTACTCAGCAAAGAAATTTTGCTTGGTAAGCGGCGGGTACAGGGGCACCTGCTGGCCCAAAGTCTGGCGTTTCACCTGCAACAACCCGAACTAACCCAACAGCAAATGGCCCGTATCCAGCGCATCGTAGTGCACCCCAAGTTGCAGGGGCAAGGCCTTGGTACTGAGCTGCTAAGACGTATCAGTACGCACTATCAACCCACCCAACATTTGCTCGGTACCAGTTTCGCTTTATCAACACAAGTGCTGAGCTTCTGGTCAAAAGCTGACTTTGTGCCGGTGCGGCTTGGTGTTAAAGCCGATCAGGCCAGCGGTGAACATTCACTGCTGATGCTGCAGCAAAGCACTAAGCACCAAAGTACCATCAGGCAACTTGAAAGCTGTTTTCGCCGCCAGCTCTATGATCAGGTCCCGGCCCTATACCCGCAGCTTTGCCCTGAACTACTTCGACAATTAGTCACACCACCACAGCAAGCACTCAGTCAATTGGATTACCAGGCACTGATCCTGTTTGCCGATCAGCAGCGCCCTTTCGAGCTGGTGTATAGCCAATTGTTGTATTGGTTTAATCAGCATCTGCAGGAACTTGCAGCCGCAGATGCCGAGCTCTGCATAGCGCTGTTGTGGCAAAAGAAAAGCTTTGACGATGTAGCCAAAACCTACGGTTTGACTGGTAAAAAGCAGATCATCGACCGATTACGGCGTATGGTGCCAGCGGCACTGTCAACGCCCGGCTCAGAGTAGCCTATCAGCCAAACTAATGTTAATCTGACGTTTTAGTTGATGACCCTACTATGCTCTCGATTGCTGCCTTTACACTCTTCGCAAGCCTTACCGCTGACGACTTTACACCACAACAAGTACGGTTGCTTCAGGTTGCGCTCGATACCGAAACGCTTAGTCAACAGCTGACAAAAGCTTATAGCAACTGTCAGCATGGTGAGTCAGCGATTCAATGGAACGCCTTGACCCAAGAGCTTGAAAGCTTGCCTGCTCTCAATGTGATCGAACAAACACTGGAACTGCCTGTGGAGTCGTACCGGGACTTTGTCCAGACTCTAGCGCTGCTACCCTCCCGAAATGTCCGCCTTTGGCAAAACCGGGAGTTAGCCTGTGATGATGAGGATGGCAGGGAGCAACTATTCAGAGAGTACCGCGAGGCGTATTTTGCTTTAGAGCTCAGCCCACCACTGGATCAAAGCTTTGCAGATACTCTGGTACTCAGACAACAAAACCAGGTTCTGCAACAACAGCGTTATCAACAATTGATTGCTAGCAGCAACAGCATAACTATTGCGAACATTGTGCATAAGAGTGAGCTTTCCGCCATTGAACAAGCCAATTACCTGCACCTGGATTACCAAAGCGATTATATCTTTCGCAGCCAAAAAGGCTGGAAACACTATCCGCCACTCTTTCTGGGGATGCACCGTTACTTATCTGCAGCAGAGCTGGCCGACGATAGCCAGCAATGGCTCATCTTCCTCGACCATCAACAACACTTTATCAGCGCCGTCCCTCTTACCAAAGCCAGATCCTATCTGGAGTTACTTGGTGCTGAGCACTGGAGCTTTGATAGGCATGGTAATCTGAACAGAAACCCGTAACGCAAAAAGCCCACTCGAC
>NZ_JAUGZK010000012.1:0-118008 GCF_036327005.1 Alkalimonas mucilaginosa | reverse complement strand
GAATTTCAGATAAAGCGCTAGTTTTCAGTCAAGCTTCAGCTATTGGCTTAGGAATGGCTGGTCGAGTAGGGTTTAAAAACACATTTGCTGGCTTGATTCAAAACAGGTACTTCAAAGGTGGTCATGGGTTATTTTTTAAGAAAGTTTTATTTAAGGATTGGTTAGACTTCTTTTCAGGAAAGCAACTAGGTAAACAGGATGGTCGTGAAGATCCAGATATGTGGTCTTCTTTCAAGGCCTGTTTAGTTTTGTATAGCCCACTAGTGTGTTTTATATTGTTTTTTTGTATAATTGTAGCTTTTGTAGCTTTATGTAGCTTGAGGAAGTTTATAGAAAATCACAGATTTCCTCTGCAAGCTGTAACAAATAGGATATTCACGTGTTTGAAAAATTCACAGAATCAGAAAGCTACAAAAGCTACAAATGAATTGCTTCGAACTGTTGAGGGTTTGCATTTACGAAAAGCCTGTATATACTGACAGTATCCACTGTACAGGTAACCAGCACTATGAGACCACTTACTGCACGCCAGGCCGAAATTTTACAGTTACTGCGTGATTACCAGGCGGAAACCGGGATGCCACCAACCCGGGCAGAGATTGCCCGCCAACTGGGTTTTAAATCAGCCAATGCGGCCGAAGAGCATTTAAAAGCGCTGGCGCGTAAAGGGGTGATTGAAATGTTGCCCGGTACTTCCCGGGGTTTGCGTATTATCGAAGAGGACGATGCTGCACCTGAACAACTAGGCTTGCCACTGATTGGCAAGGTCGCTGCCGGCCAGCCTATTCTGGCGGCAGAAAATATCCAGGAGCATTATCAGCTGGACGCGCATCTGTTCAAACCTCATGCTGATTTCCTGTTGCGGGTTCAAGGCATGAGCATGCAGGATATAGGTATTTTGGATGGTGATCTCCTGGCAGTCCATAAAACCAGCCGCGCGGAGCAGCGTCAGGTGGTGGTGGCCCGGGTCGATGATGAAGTGACAGTAAAGCGCTTTGAACGCCAGGGCAGTATGGTCTTATTGCATCCCGAGAATCAGGATTTCGAAGTGATTCAAGTTGACCTCAGCCAGCAAGAGTTTCAGATAGAAGGCTTGGCTGTAGGTGTGATCCGCAATGGCAGCTGGCTATAAGCCTGGCACTGCTTCTTCGCTAAACTACTGAAGCAAAAAATAGAAAGAGCGCTGGTACGACCACTTGGTTTTGCCGGCGCTTTTGCTATTTAGGGGTTTACACTGAGCACGATTTGGATAATTCTTAGGCAAGAACTGGTGAAAAAATAAGTACCCAAAAAGGGACAGCACCTGTTCCGTAAAACTTTGATAGTTGTCAATCCCTGGCTGGTTGTGTCAAAGCGTTGCGATAAATAATTACAATAAATTCAAATCAGCAATTGCGAAATGTCGGCATGGATTAGGGTAGTACTGTGTGCTTCGTTTCGGCAGTTTGCTTTTTGCAAAATGTCAGAGGAGAAGTAAACGTGGCGAAAACGAGAAGTTGGCGTTGGTCGCTACCGGCCTTGTTGTTGGCAGGCCAGGCTCATGCAACTGGATCTCAGTTTAACATGACCCCTGGAGTAACCGATATCAGTCAGCGAGTCTATGACTTGCATATGACGATTTTCTGGATCTGCTGCGCTATTGGTCTGGTAGTATTCACCGCGATGTTTGTATCCATTATCCTGCATCGGAAATCCCGTGGCGTAGAGCCCGCAACCTTTCATGAAAGTACCAAAGTGGAAATTATCTGGACAGCGATCCCGGTGCTGATCCTGATCGTGATGGCTATTCCTGCCACCAAGGTACTGATTGCGATGGAGGATACCAGTGACTCCGATGTCACGGTATTGATCACAGGCTCGCAGTGGCGTTGGCATTACGAGTATCTGGATTACAACATCGATTACTTCTCCATTCTGGCAACCCCACGTGGTCAGATAGAAGGCCGCTTGCCAAAAGGTGATAATTACCTGCTGGAAGTCGATAGGCCGCTGGTGATACCGACCGGCAAGAAAATCCGCTTTTTAATGACTTCCGATGATGTGATTCATTCCTGGTGGGTGCCTGCTTTCGCGATTAAAAAAGACACCAATCCAGGCTTTATTAACGAAGCCTGGACCATGGTGAATGAACCCGGTATTTACCGTGGCCAGTGTGCCGAGCTGTGCGGTATGGACCATGGTTTTATGCCGATTGTGGTGATCGCCAAGGAACCTGAAGACTTTGCCATCTGGGTGGAACAAGAAGAAGCCCGGATTGCTGCTATCCGTGAAGAAGAGCAACGTTTGCTGGCACTGCGGATGGACATTGATGAGCAAATGGCGTTGGGTGAGCGGGTGTATCTGGCGCATTGCGCTGCCTGTCATCAGCCAAGCGGAGAAGGTTTACCTCCCATGTTCCCGGCGCTAAAAGCCAATCGCGTCACCACGGAAGATCGCGCTGAGCATATCAAAGTGATGGTGGATGGCCGGCCTGGTACCTCGATGGCATCTTTTGCCCGTCAGCTGAGTTTGCGTGAGCTGACCTCCGTCATCACCTACACCCGAAACGCCTGGGGCAATGATACCGGCGATGTGGTGCAGGCGGTTGAAGTCTATGAGTACATGCAGGGCAAAGGGGAGTAAAGCATGAGCACAGTAACTACTGCAGATCAGCATGATGCGCATCACGATCACAAGCCAACGGGCATAAAGCGCTGGCTGTTTACCACCAACCATAAAGATATCGGCAGTCTCTACCTGATGTTTGCCCTGGCGATGTTTTTCCTGGGCGGCGCTATGGCCATGGTGATCCGGCTGGAGCTGTTCCAGCCAGGCTTGCAATTTGTCGACCCGCAATTCTTTAATCAAATGACCACCATGCATGGTTTGATCATGGTGTTCGGTGCTGTGATGCCAGCCTTTACCGGCCTGGCGAACTGGATGATCCCGATGATGATTGGGGCACCGGATATGGCGCTGCCACGAATGAATAACTGGAGCTTTTGGATCCTGCCGTTTGCCTTTTTGATCCTGATTATCTCGATGTTTCTGCCTGGCGGTGGCCCGGACTTTGGCTGGACCTTCTACGCACCTTTATCTACCACTTACAGCAATGATAGTACTGCGTTATTTGTATTTTCGGTACACATTATGGGAATCTCATCCATTATGGGGGCCATCAACGTCATTGTCACTATCGTCAATATGCGGGCACCGGGCATGACCTGGATGAAGCTGCCATTGTTTGTCTGGACCTGGCTCATTACCGCCTTTCTGCTGATTATGGTTATGCCGGTACTGGCAGGTGTGGTCACCATGGTGCTGACCGATAAGTACTTTGCCACCAGCTTCTTTGATGCGGCCGGTGGCGGTGATCCTGTGTTGTTCCAGCATATTTTCTGGTTCTTCGGTCACCCGGAAGTGTACATCATGATTTTGCCGGCCTTTGGTATTGTTTCAGCCATTGTACCTACCTTTGCCCGTAAGAAACTGTTTGGTTATGCTTCTATGGTCTATGCCACTGCCAGTATTGCCATCTTGTCGTTTCTGGTTTGGGCGCACCATATGTTTACTACCGGTATGCCGGTGTTCGCGACGCTGTTTTTTATGTACACCACCATGTTGATTGCCGTACCAACCGGGGTGAAGGTGTTTAACTGGGTGGCCACCATGTGGCGCGGTGCCATGACCTTTGAAGTGCCGATGATGTTTGCGCTGGCCTTTATTGTGCTCTTCACCATAGGTGGTTTATCAGGTGTGATGCTGGCGATTACACCGGCCGATTTCCAGTACCATGATACTTACTTTGTGGTGGCACACTTCCATTACGTGCTGGTGTCCGGTGCGGTGTTCTCTATCGTCGCGGCGGTCTATTACTGGCTACCGAAATGGACCGGCCATATGTACGATGAAAAGCTGGGCCAGCTGCATTTCTGGTGCTCGTTGATTTCGGTCAACCTGCTGTTCTTCCCAATGCACTTCGTTGGTTTGGCCGGTATGCCGCGCCGTATTCCAGACTATGCGTTGCAATTTGCTGATTTTAATGCCTTTGTCAGCGTTGGTGGTTTCCTGTTTGGTCTGTCGCAGTTGATCTTCCTGTGGGTAGTGATCAAGTGCGCGCGCGGTGGTGAAAAAGCACCTGCTAAGCCATGGGAAGGAGCCGAAGGGCTGGAGTGGGAGGTACCGTCACCGGCGCCATACCATACCTTTGATACCCCACCAGAGATCAAGTAGGAGGCGGTGATGAATGCGAAGCACAGCACCCTGATTGGCAAGCTTAGCTTGTTGGTGGTCGCCATGTTTGCGTTCGGTTATGCCCTGGTGCCGTTGTACGATGTATTTTGTGACATCACCGGCATCAATGGCAAAACGGCGTCCGAGCCGGTATCGGCAGAAGCGGCCATTATTGACACCAGCCGGGAGATCACCATTGAGTTTATCGCCCGGCCCAATCAGCAAATGCCGTGGATTTTTAAACCGGAAGTACGCCGGATGCGGGTGCACCCGGGCGAGATCCATATTATGAACTATCTGGCCGAGAACCCAACCGGTCGGGCCATAGTTGGCCAGGCCGTACCGTCAGTATCGCCGGGTCAGGCAGCACTGTTCTTTCATAAAATAGAGTGTTTCTGCTTTACCCAGCAGTACCTGGCCGGTGGCAACGACATGCTGATGCCACTTCAGTTTTATGTCGATCCGGCGCTGCCAGCACAGTTTAGTACCATTACGCTGTCTTATACCCTGTACGATGTTACCAGCCAGTGGCAGGACAGCGGCCAGGACATTGCAACAGAATTTGGGGAATAACAATGAATAACGAAGGCTACCAAAAATATTATGTGCCCGATCAAAGTCCCTGGCCGCTGGTTGGCGCCATTGCTTTGTTCTTTATTGCGCTTGGCGCGGGCTTTTTTGTCATTGATATGAGCAAAGACCAGAGTGGCTGGGGCGGTTATATGCTGCTGTTTGGCATCGCAATTTTATTTGTGATGCTGTATGGCTGGTTTAAAAATGTGGTGGATGAGTCGATGGCAGGGCTTTACAGTCCGCAGATGGATCGTTCTTTTAAGCAGGGCATGAGCTGGTTCATCGTGTCCGAAATTATGTTTTTTGCGGCTTTAATCGGTGCTTTGTTTTACGCCCGTTTTATTGCCGTGCCCTGGTTGGGTGGTGCCAGCAACAACGAAATGACCGGTGCTATTTTGTGGCCAAATTTTGAGGCTGTCTGGCCTCTTCTGACCACGCCAGGTGGTACGGAAACTCAGGCCATGGGCTGGGGCTTGCCTGCTATCAATACGGTGATTCTGGTGGTTTCATCCATTACCCTGCACTTTGCTCATACCGGGTTAGAGCAGAATAAGCGTAGTCAACTGACTGGCATGTTGGCTATTACCCTGATCCTGGGGATGATCTTTCTTTGTCTGCAAGGCTATGAATACGTGCATGCCTATCGCGATCTGGGGTTGCGCTTTGATTCCGGCGTTTACGGCAACACCTTCTTCTTACTGACGGGTTTTCACGGCATGCATGTATTGCTAGGTGCTTTGATCCTGTTTTTTGTGTTGATGCGGGTTATCAAAGGACATTTCACACCGGAAAAACATTTTGCCTTCCAGGCGGGTGCCTGGTACTGGCACTTTGTCGATGTGGTTTGGTTAATTGTGTTCTGTCTGGTGTATGTGTTGTGATCCGCTGGGGTGCATACCCCAGCCATTGTCAACTCAATAGGGGCGAGGGTTGGGGGTAATGATGCCGGTGGCCATGGCTAGCAGAATGAGTACCAAAACCAGGGCAGAGAACAGCACCCGTTTGCCTAAAAACTGACTCATACGGACAGTGCCGGGGTCACTACGCAACATCGTAAAGAGCGCACGGAATAAATTAAATACAATAAAGAGCAGTAGTGCGATGATGACAAGCTTTAACCACATAATGTTTGATCTCCTGGATTGGTGTGATGCATTTTAATGTTGCAGGGGCCGCTGTGCGGGTGCATCCCGTCTGGTTGTTAATCACTTTGACGGTATTTGCCGTTTTAATCAAGCTTGGCTGCTGGCAGCTAAGCCGTGCCAGCGAAAAAGCCACTCAGCTGCAACAACTGGCCAGTTGGCAAGCGGAAGGCCCATTGGACTGGCTGCAACTACGCCAGCACCCTTTGCAGGATATGGACCTGGTGCAATTTGCCGACGAAGGACGCTGGCTTTCTCCGATGGTATGGTTGCAGGACAACAAAATTGTGCAGGGCCGGATTGGTTATGATGTGATTATTCCGGTGCAATTTAATCGCTTTGATCTGCCGGTACTGGTGAATCTGGGCTGGGTAGAGGCGGCACAGAACCGCACTGAGTTACCTGAGATCACGATTCCGGCACAATTGTCTGTGCGAGGAGTGCTCAGAACCTCATTTGGTAGCTTCAGGTTGGGACAAAACTTGGAACCTGGCACGGATTGGCCAATGCGTATCCAACAGATTGAACTGGAGAGTCTAAACCCCTACTTACCTGAGCCAGCATTGCCTGCGGTAATTTACCAAATGGAAGGGAGCCCCTTTCTGTCGCATTATCAACCTGTGGTAATGCTACCGGAAAAACACCGTGGCTATGCGCTGCAATGGTTTTTGCTGGCGGTTGCGGTACTGGGTGTGGCACTGGCTGCCAGTTTGCGTAAAGAGGAAACCAATGAATAAAACGAAATTCCTGAGTATTTTCCTGCCTCTGTGTTTACTGCCATTGCTGCTGGCAAAGTTGGCGTTGCACTTTGGCTGGTTTGAAGGTGGTACTGTCAGTAAAGGGGAGTGGCTGTCGGAGGAAATCTTTGTACTGCCTGCGCTTGAGGCACACGAAAAAGTCTGGCGTCTGGCGGTGGTGCCTGCTGAGCAGTGCAAGCAACAGTGTGAACAGGCACTGCATACGGTACAGCAGCTATTTATCGGGCTTGGACGCAAGCAAGTTCAGGTGCAGCCGGTATTGCTGGCAGATGGCTCGGCGGAAGCAGTTTTGCAACAGTTTCCGGTATTTCAGCGCCAAACTCCTGCACCTGCCGACGCTGTTGCTATTCAGAATTACATCGTCATCGTCGATGTGCAAGGACTGGTATTGCTGCGTTATCCATTGCCAGATGCGGATCATGCACCGGCAGACATTGCCCGTGATATTCGCACTGATTTATTAAAACTGATGAACTACGATCGGATCCGGGTATGAACAAGACATTGCTGCAAAAACTTTCCAGCTGGACTATTTTGCTGACCATGCTGGTGATTATTCTCGGTGCATATACCCGGCTCACCGATGCGGGGCTGGGCTGTCCGGACTGGCCCGGCTGCTACGGATTTATTAAGGTACCGATGACAGAAAGTCGCATCGCTCAGGCTGAAATGGCTTTTCCGGAGCGGCCACTGGAGCCCTTTAAGGCCTGGAATGAGATGATCCACCGATATTTTGCCGGTACTTTGGGGCTGATGATTGCTGCTATCTTCTTTATCAGTTGGTTTGGCAAACTCAAGGTGCCTCGCCTGTTGCCAACTATGTTGGCAGCGCTGGTTATTTTCCAGGCTGCGCTTGGCATGTGGACGGTAACACTGAGCTTGTTACCTATCGTGGTGATGGCGCATTTGATGGGTGGTTTCACTTTGCTTTGCTTACTCGGCCTGTATTGGTTGCAACTGCGGCCACAGCTACTGCAAGGCATGGAGCCACAGTTACAAAAATTAAAACCTCTGGCAGTACTAACCACTGTGGTGGTGGCACTGCAAATTGCTCTTGGCGGCTGGACTGCAGCCAACTACGCGGCCCTGGCATGCCTCGAGTTACCCGTTTGTGAACCAGGCTGGGCCAGCCGATTGGCGCTGGGTGAGGCTTTTAGCTTGCATCTGGGCTATGACGATTATGAGTTTGGCGTGATGTCACAAGATGCTCGTCAGACCATTCATGCCTTTCACCGTATTGGTGCTGGTATCACTTTGTTGATCACGGGTTTGTTCAGCGTTTTGCTCTGGCGACGGGCCAAAATGACATTGATGAAAAAGTTGGCATTGGCGCTGGCGGCAATTTTACTACTACAGTTTGTATTGGGGGTGCTTAATGTTGTGCTGCACTTACCACTGCTCAATGCAGTGGCCCATAATTTTGTCGGGGCAAATTTATTGCTATGCATGGTGCTGATCCTGTATCAGTTCCGTCACCGTACCAGGGCACAGGAGAATTGATCATGGCCATTGCTAAACCACTGAATCGCCATGCTATTACCAGTTGGCGCGACTATCTCGAACTGACCAAACCCAAGGTGGTGGCTTTGCTGGTGCTGACAGCCTGGGTGGGTATGATGCTGGCAGCGCCAGGTTTACCCGATTTAGCCATGATGCTGCTGGCAACACTCGGGATCGGTTTATTGTCCGCTGCCGCAGCCACTTTAAATCATGTGGTCGATCAGAAAATTGATGCCAAAATGGCGCGCACCCATAGCCGGCCGGTAGCGAAAGGGCGCATCAGTTCCAGCCAGGCCATCGCTTTTGCTCTGGTGCTGGCAAGCAGTGGCTTTGCCATGCTGTATCTGGGCGTGAATGCGTTAACCGCTTGGCTGACGTTACTCAGCCTGTTTGGTTATGCGGTGGTGTACACCATGTTTTTAAAGCGCGCTACACCACAGAATATCGTGATTGGAGGCCTGGCCGGCGCTATGCCGCCGCTGCTGGGCTGGACTGCGGTTACTGGTGAGTTGCACGGTTATGCACTTTTGCTGGTAATGATTATCTTTACCTGGACGCCACCGCATTTCTGGGCGCTGGCTATTCACCGCCGCGATGATTACGCCAAGGTCAATATGCCGATGTTGCCGGTGACCCATGGCATCGAATTTACCAAAAGCGCTATTTTGCTCTACACCATCATGCTGTTTATTGTGTGCCTATTGCCTTATGTGGTTGGGATGACGGGGTTGATTTATCTGGTCGGGGCTTGTTTGCTGAACCTGCGCTTTATGCAGCACGCCTGGCGTTTAAAGTTTGCCGATACCGCAGGCCAGGCGATGGCCATGTTCCGCTTTTCGATTGTTCATTTGATGGTGCTTTTTCTGGTACTCTTGCTGGACCACTATCTGAAAATAGCACCTATCTATGGCCAATAAGATATTTTATCCGCTGATTGCCTTGCTGGCGCTGGTTGCCGGCTTTGTCGGTTACCATTTCCTACAGCCCAGCCATACGCCCGAGCATACCTTGCTGTATCCTCAACCCAGGGTTCTGGCTGACTTCCGCTTAACCAGCCATACCGGTTCTGCGGTGACCCGCGAGCAGCTGTATGGTCAGTGGACCCTGGCTTTTGTCGGCTATACTTACTGCCCGGATATTTGTCCGCTGACGCTGGCACAACTGGCCGGTTTGCATGATGAGCTGCAACAGCATGTGTCGGAACCGCTGAATATCTGGTTTGTGTCGGTGGATCCGAATCGCGACACACCACAGCAAATGGCCAGCTATGTGCAGTATTTCCAGCAGGCAGCCATTACCGGGGTAACGGCCGGTCATGATCAACTGTTTCCCTTTGTGCGTCAGTTAGGGCTGATGTATGCCATGTCCAGCACCACCGATGAGTATTATCTGGTGGATCACAGTGCTTCCATTGTCTTGATCAATCCCAAAGGTCAGTTGGTGGCTATGTTCAAGCCAGAGCTGGCAGAAGGGCGGGTACCAACAGTGCGCAGTGAGGATCTGCTGGCCGATTTCCCCTGGGTTATTCGCCAGCTCAGACGGGGTTAATCTGCTGGGGCCGGTGCTCTGGGCTGCTCGGCCTCGCTGGCAAAAAGCACTAAATCAACCAGCCTGGGTATTGGCCAGGGATAGCGAAATTGCTCTGTCAGTTGCAACTGCAGCAGAGTGTGTGCCAGCTCTGCATTAGTTTCCTCGCCAAATAGCTGAATTTCAAGGTAAGGCTGCTGCAGTCGTTCAGGCCTGTTGCTGGCAAAATGCACCCGGATAGTCCCTTGTTCTGCTGCATGCTGTGCGGGTAGCTCCATGCTGGTCCAGTTGAGCCGGCTAAGCGTGCGCAGGAAGAGATCAATAAAATTGGCTTGCTGCTCTACCGTCTCCAGTTTGGTCAGGGCATCCATAAAGCGCGTGCCTAAGCCTTCTACGGTAAGGGGAGCAAGGTACTGAGCCTCTGCAGTGCTTGGTTTCAGCATCAGGCAATAGCGCGGAGAAAACAAAGCCGGAAAAACCGCCCGGTGGCCCGGAAGGTCCGATAGGGTTGTCCCGAGGCTGCAGTGAAACTGCTGACGCTCTGCAGCTGCTGCGCGGGCTCTGGCGAGCTCATTATACAAGATAGACTCCGCCAGCCGGGTAATATGCGGCTGATAGCTTCGCTGAAAATCACCTTGTTGCAGATAAGCCCACCAGTCATCCAGTAACACCTGCTGCTCTGGCTGAAAGAACCGCAGCCCAAAGTACATCACGCGGTCGTTTTCTCGAAGGGCGGCAGCAACAACACTGCCTTGGCTATGGGGTGGCACCGAAAGCCAAAAACGTCGGCTGGCACGATACATCACCGCATCGGCCAAGGCTACTTGATCCTCTGGTGTGAGCTGTCGCATCGCTCTGCTCAGTCGCCGGATCATACGGCCAGCATGCTCGCTGTGGGTAATCAGAGCCCCTTCAGCCGGCTCGCGCTTTGCCATCAGGCAATAGCGTGGATGGTACCGAATATCCTTGACAGCAACTGTGGCCTGTTCGGAAAAGGCGGCTCTATCCGCACGTTGGCAATAGAGTGATGCGGTATCAGGAGCCGGAGAACTAAGTACAAGCAGAAGCAGCCAAGCGGTCATAGTGACGTCCTTGCTTGGTGCTGCATCCAGCGACTAATCGCTGGAGCGGCCATAAAGCCAGGGCTGCGAGTACCAGTAAAAGTAGCCGGCTTTACTGATGGATGGGGCTGTGCAGTTGTAGCGGCTGCGACCTCGGTTCATCGGTTTGCTGGCGCTGGCAACAAAGGTTTGGCCATCCTCCAGCCAATTTGGTTCGATCACTTCCATACCGGCATAACAGCGCAGCTGCGAGGGGCGGAAATCCTCGACTTGCAAACGCAGCGACAGGGTAGGCGGATTTTGCCCACTTTGCACTATAGGATCGGCTTGCACATGCTCTAGGATGGTAAAAGGTAGAGTGCGCAGTTTCTGTGCCAAATCCGACATCTCAGCAAAACGCCCGGCGGCAGGAAAGCGCGGCACCCGGGTGAGCTTGGTGCTGGGGCCGACCGCACCTGATTGCTGGCCAATACCAATAAAGCCAAGCTCTTTGACCAAGGCCTCCAGTTTCGGGCTGAATTCACCATAAGGGTAAGCCAGGTAACGATGGCTTTGGCCGGTTTCTTCTTTGATACGGCGCTCAGCATCCAGTATGTTTTGCTGCATCCGCTTAAGCCAGTCCGCTTCGGACTCCCCCGGCTCAGGCTGAGCCATTTTTTCATGCTGCATGGCATGGTTGGCGACCAGCACGCCATCGTCACTCATGCGGCGGATCTGCTCCCAGCTTAACACCGGACCGGTACGACTATCGATATCGCCGGGGCTGATAAAGATGGTATAGGGCACGCCAAACTCCATCAGGATAGGATGCGCAGCGGTGTAATTGTTGGCGTAACCATCATCGAAGGTGATGGCGACAGCATTGTGCGGTACCGACTCGCCAGCTTGCAGTTTGTTAAGCAGTATATCCAGTCCTATGACTTCAAAGCCATGTTCCTGCAGATGCGTCAAATGCTGGCGCAGTTCATCTTCCGTAGTGCTGCTGACTCTGGGCGTTGTATCAGCGATATGATGATAGATCAAAATCACGGCCGCATGGGCTGGCAGCAGTGCTGTCAACCCAAGCAGTAAAAGCGTAGGAAGGGTGAGTTTCATGGCCGCACCTCAAAAATCGTCTTAGTAGTAGGAATGTTCACCACGCTGGTGTTCAGTAATGTCTTTCACACCAGTCAGTTCACCGGCAAAGCGATTTAGCAGCTCTTTTTCAATGCCTTCTTTTAAAGTCAAATCAACCTGGGCACAACCATTGCAGCCACCGCCAAATTGCAGCACGACCACACCTGCTTCACTCAGCTCCACCACGCTAACATTACCGCCATGATTGGCTAGCTGTGGATTAATCTCGGCATCAATCATGTATTGTACCCGTTCACGCAATGGCGCATTGTCACTCACCTTGCGAACTTTGGCATTCGGCGCTTTTAATGTGAGCTGCGAACCCATTTGATCGGTAACAAAATCGATTTCAGCATCGACCAGAAAAGATTGGCTTTCGGCGTCAACCACGGCTGAAAAGCCATTAAAAGGCAGTTGAATATCGCTGTCTTCGACCGAATCCGGTGGGCAATAGGAAACGCCGCATTCCGCACTGGCGGTACCGGGGTTAACAACAAAAACGCGAATATGGGTACCTGCCGGTTGCTTCTCCAGCAGTTTGACAAAATGGCCTTGGGCGGTTTCGGAAATAGAAATCATCGGTAGTACCTGACTAATTTACTAGGTTATAAGCTATGATACTCTTCCTTGCAACCGGTTTCCAGCCCAGCTTGAGTTTGTCCCTACTTTATTGGACACTAAGTACAGTGTCTTTGGAGAGTCTGTTATGAAAAAAATCCTGCTTCTTCTGCTGCTTGCCTGCAGTTTTCGTCTATCTGCTGTCTGGCCGGAAAGTATGCTGGATCCACAGATCCCAACGCCAGCGCAAACGGCAGGTTTTGCTATGGGCGAATGGCATTGGCGTCACGATCAAATACAACTGTATTTTGAACGGTTGGCGGCGCAATCCCCGCGGGTGATTCTGCAAGAAATTGGCTACAGCCATGAGCGGCGCCCTTTGCTGCAACTGGTGATCTCCTCCGAGCACAACCTGGCTCGGCTTGACAGTATTCGTCAGCAAAATTTGGCACAAAGTCAGGGGCAGGCGCTGGCTGCGGATGCTCCGGTAGTGATTTGGCTAGGTTATGGCGTACATGGCAATGAACCCAGTGCTGCTCATGCCGCTGTGGCTTTGGCGTATTATCTGGCTGCGGCCAAAGAGCAAGAAGTGCAGCAATGGCTGGATGAGGCGGTGATTTTAATACAGCCCAGCCTAAACCCGGATGGGCACGACCGTTTCTCACACTGGGTGAATATGCATCGTGGCCGTACTCCGGTAGCTGATCCGCAGCACCGGGAGCATGTGGAACCCTGGCCCAATGGTCGGCCAAACCACTACTGGTTTGACTTAAATCGTGACTGGCTGTTGTTGCAACACCCCGAAAGCCAGGCCCGCATTGCCGAGTATCACCGCTGGTTACCGCAAGTGCTGGCCGATTTTCATGAGATGGGTACCAACAGCACCTATTTCTTTCAGCCAGGGATCCCAAGCCGTAATTATCCGCTGACTCCCGAGCGCAACTTTGAGCTAACCCGCACCCTGGCCGAGTTCCATGCAGCCAGCCTGGATCAGGCGAAAGAGTTGTATTACACCGAAGAAAGCTTTGACGATTTTTACATTGGGAAAGGCTCAACTTATCCGGATGTGACGGGTGCTATCGGGATCTTGTATGAACAAGCCAGTAGCCGGGGCCACGCTCAGGAGTCCATCCATGGTGTTCTTACCTTTGAGCACACCATCCGTAATCAGTTGCTGACGTCTTTATCAACTATTCGCGGTGCGGTGGAGTACCGTACTGAGTTGCTACGGTATCAGCAGGACTTTTTCCGGCTAGGGCAAACTGAGGCCAGGCAGGAGAGCTTTCGTGGTTACATGTTAACCGAGTCTGAGGATAAAAGCCGGCTGCATGCCTTGCTGCGGTTGTTGCGGCAGCATCAAATCGAGGTGTATCCGCTGGCGCGAGACTGGCAGGATGGCCAGTACAGCTACAAAGCGGGGGAAAGTTATTATGTCCCTTTGCAACAACCTCAGTACCGCTTGCTTAAAGGTGCTTTTAGCACCCGGAGAAACTTTCCGGACAATACCTTTTACGATGTTTCCAGTTGGACCTTGCCGTATGCCTACAACATTGAGTTTCGTCGGGTGCAGCGTGATCCGGGCCGTACTCTGGCCAGTGAACCCTGGGTTGAAGTGATCCAGGCTGTGGTTGCGCCGGAAGCTGGCGCTTATGCCTATGCGTTTTCCTGGCAGGATCAGCGTGCGCCTTTGTTGTTGCAGACCATACTGGCAGCTGGCATCAAAGTGAAGATGGCCCAGGCTGATTTTACCGCCATTACCAGTGACGGACCTCAGTCCTTTATTGCCGGTTCGGTACTCATTCCTGCAGGCTTGCAGCAACAACCTGACTGGTTTGCCCGTTTGCAAGCGGCACAACAGCGCTTTGCCTTACCCGTAGCCGCGATTCAAACCGGCTTAACACCGCAGGGCAGTGACTTAGGTAGCTTTCGTTTTGTGCCGGTGCAATTGCCGGAAGTGCTGCTTATCGCCGGGCCGGGCATGAACTCAACCGAAGCAGGTGAGTTGTGGTACAACTTAGAGCGGCTGGCCGGTATTTCGCCAAGCATGGTCGAGCCTGAGCGCTTTAGTCGCATTGATCTAAGCCGTTACAGCCATATTGTGTTGCCAGATGGTAATTATCAGGCCTGGAACAGTGCCGAGCAGGAACACTTAAAGCGCTGGTTGAATAATGGCGGTATTTTATGGGGACAAAAGCGCGCTCTTAGCTGGCTGGTGCAACACGATGTACTGCAAGCCCAACTGTGGCAGCCCGCAGAAATGAACCGGATGATTTCGCATCAGGGGTTGCGTTATGGTGATCAGGAAGCGCTAGCGGCCAGGCAGCGTATCGCCGGTGCTATTTTTGAAGCTGAATTGGATCCTACCCATCCGCTGACCTTTGGTTTGCCGCGAGAGCGCCTACCGGTGTTTAAAAACAGTACCCTGCTGTTGCAGCCATCGTCTGCGCCTTTTGTGAACGTTGCCTTGTACAGTGAGCAGCCACATTTGGCGGGTTATACGGCACCTGAGTTTGTCCCCCGGATTGCTCAGTCGGCTGTACTGCTGGCTCATAATCATGGTCGGGGCCGGGTGATTGCCATGACGGATAACCCGGTATTTCGTGGCTACTTTAAGGGCAGCAGCCGCTTGCTGGTCAATGCCATGTATCTGGGGCATGCCTTCAATGCCAGAGGTCAGGCTGAAGACGAAGAGTAAGCGGGGTTGGAAACTGGTAAGAGCGAACGGCGCAGTATGCCAGTCAGCGCGCTCTGCGGTCTTTGGCTGTAATCGCCAGAGTCCAGAGTTGTAGCGGAGTTGCACCGCCTTGCTGCAGGCAGCGACAGGCATGCTGCACTGTGCTACCAGTGGTAATAACATCATCCACCAGTGCGATCCGGCCAAGCTCCGGCAGTTGCTTGCGAAAAGCCGGATTAAGCTGAAATAACCGCTTACTGTTGTGCTGACGCTGCGCACGTTTTAGCAGCCGTTGGTGCTGGCCGCTACGTTGGCGTTGCAGCAGTGGCAGCACTGGTACTTGCCAGGTTTGTGCCAGTGTCTGAGCCAGCAATTCGGCCTGGTTAAAGCCCCGCCGCAGATAGCGCCAGGCCGGCATCGGTATGTAGCAAAGACAGTCGGGTAGCGGAAAACCGGCCGCCTGATACCGCTGTGCTAACTGTCGGAATTGTTGCAGCAGAAAATGTCCTGCAGCCAGCTGGTGTTGGAGCTTCCACTGACTGATGGCATAATCGAAAGGTGGTTGGTACCAGCTCAGGCTAAGCAAGCGTTCGGCGTACAGCTTCGGTAAGCCTTGTTGTACGGCAGGTAACCACAGCAAATTACCTTGATAAAACTCGATATCAAAACCAGGCAAAGCTGCTTCACAACAATTGCAGACTTGCTGGCCCGGACTATGAACTGGCAGATCGCACCACAAGCAGCGATTGGGCATTAGTTGATGCAGGACTTTTTGTAGCATAATTGTTTATTTGTGTTTTTATGGAGTATGCTTTACGTGAGCAAGTTGCGCAAGCCGGATCTGGTTTTACTGCATGGCTGGGGTATGAATCAGGCGGTCTGGCAGCAGTGGTTGCCATTGCTGCAGCCTGACTGGCAAGTACATACCCTGGATTTACCGGGCTTTGGTCTGAGCCCAGGCTGCCCTGAGCCTTATAGTTTAGCTGCGATTTGTATGCTGTTGCAGCCACAACTGCCAGACAGAGCCGTGGTATGTGGCTGGTCACTCGGAGGCTTGGTTGGCATTGAGCTGGCCCGGCGCTATCCGCAGCAAGTGCGGGCACTGGCGTTGCTGGCTGCTTCCCCCTGTTTTATGGCGCAACCGGATTGGCCAGGCATGTCGGCGCAGGTCTTTACGCAATTCCAGCAGCAGTTAAGTAAAGACATGGCATTGACGATTCAGCGTTTTCTGGCGATACAGGCAATGGGCAGTCCAAGTGCCAAAGAGGATATCAAGCAGCTACGCCATGCTATTTTGCAATTGCCTGCTCCATCGCCAGCAGCCGTTAGCGGTGGTTTGCTACTGCTGCAAGACTCTGATTTGCGAACTGAATTGGCCCGATTGCCACTACCGGTATACGCTGCCTTTGGTCGTTTGGATACCCTGGTACCGATTGGAGCAGAACAAGCCCTGCAGCTGCTCATGCCGACGGCCAAAACGCATTGCTTTGCCCATGCCTCGCATGCATCTTTTATCTCGCATCCAACAGAAAGTACGGCCTGGCTCAGGTCGATCCGGCAGCAATTACCGGCTTAACCTCTGCGCCATGGCGAGCAAGCTTTATTTTTGACTCAAAATGGTTAATAATTAACCATTGTAGTCAGGTGACGCGGGGTAGGTATGAACATACAATCGGCTTTTGCCTCTGGCATGCAGGGGCTGCAGTCAGCCAGTGATGGTATCACGCAAAGTACCCTTGCTATCAACCGGCAAACCCGGCCCCAGACCGGGGCTGTGGCAGAGAGCCTCGCCAATACTGAACCGCCGGGCGCGGCAACCTTGCCCAGTTTGGAAGCCAGTCTGGTTGATTTGGTGGTGCAGCAACGGTTGGCGCAAGCCAATGTTCGTTCCATTGAAACGGCCAGCAGTATGCTTGGTAGCTTGATTGACACCAAGGCTTAGCTGCTATGCTAATCACGTCGAATTATCCTAATGTCAGCCTGAATACCGCCAATCCGGCAACGGAGATGGCGCGACGGGATAATCAGCGACGGGATCTGTTTGAGCCGGTACAGGAAGCGGCTAAAACTTCGGCTGAAAAGCCAGTGGTTAGCGATGATAAGAGGCAGCAGCAGTTACAGCCCGGTCAAAGCCCGCAGCGCAATGAGCCAGCCGACACCGAAACCAATACGGCTGTGCGTGGTCGGGAACAGGATGCGGCGCAGGATCAGCAAGGCCGCTCCGACGATGAGCAACAACGTCAGCAAGCAGCAGAGCAAAAAGAGCAACAAGCACTGCGTGAACTGCGTGCCAGAGATCGGGAAGTGCGCGCTCATGAACAGGCGCACGCGGCTGTTGGTGGTCAATACGCCAGTGCCCCCAGCTACACCTATCAACGTGGCCCGGATGGTAATCAGTACGCTGTAGGCGGTGAAGTACAAATTGATTTGTCTGAAATCCCAGACAATCCTCAGGCCACAGCACAAAAAATGCAGCAAGTCCGTGCAGCAGCATTAGCACCCGCAGAGCCTTCAGCGGCCGATCGGCGTATAGCCGCCGAGGCCAGCCGGCGGATGCTGGCCGCCAGAGCGGAGATGGCCAGAGAGGCTATTGCCCGCAGCGATGAACCTGCAACACCGCGCCGTGTTAAGGCCAATAGAGCGGCCGAGGAGCAAATCCGTGTATCAACTGCCGGTACTGCAGCCAATTCTGATACCGAAACATTGCAACGTCGCAGTCAGGTGATTGCCGGCTTCTACCAGCAAGCCACCCGGCCTTCACTCAGCAGCCTGCTTCAACAAGTATAAATCACTTCATAACGTACTGAAAAATAAAAAATAGATAAAGAAAAGACAATCACCAGTTGCAGAATGGAGCTTCAGCACTGGTGATTCATCCTGCTTTATTCCACCCTGCCAGCTGAGCATTCGTTTTGTATCTGGAGGGCTGTTCCATGGCTATGCGTCGTGCCATTGTGCCATTGTTGCTGATTGCGTTAGCAACAGTAACTTACCTGTTGTTGTTGCAGCTATTCACCATGCTGGAGGCTGAAGCCGCACCGGTGGAGGATCTACGTTTGCTGCAATTGCAGGATGGCCCCTATGCCCGTTACCTCACCGAAGATGCGTTGCAAGTCAGTTGGATTTGTCGGGGCAGTGTACAGCAACAGCAATTAAATCTCGCCCAGACCAATCAGATCCCGGCACGTTGTGCTCAAAGTGAAGCTGTGATGTTGCATGATAAAAATAGCGCTGACAGCCTCGACATAAAGTTCTCAGCACCCAGGGTTGCTATTTTTAGCGACTTGCATGGCCAGTACCAGGTAACTGTACAACTGCTGCAAGCGCATCAGATCCTGGACAGTGAACTGAACTGGAGCTTTGGTGATGGCCACCTGGTACTGGCCGGGGATTTGATGGACCGCGGCGACAAAGTCACCGAGTTATTGTGGCTGTTTTACCGGCTGGATCAGCAAGCTCAGGCTGCTGGTGGTCGTTTGCATCTGCTGCTTGGTAACCATGAGACCATGGTACTGTACAACGACTTACGCTACATCCATCCCAAATACCGCCAGGTTGAACAACTGCTGGGGGTAAGCTACAGCGAACTCTTCAATGACGACACCGTACTAGGGCGCTGGCTTCGCAGCAAACCCGTGCTGGTACAGCTGAATGATATGCTGATTATGCATGCTGGCGTCCACCCGGATTATCTGGCGCTGGGTATGAGCCGGCAAGAGGTCAATGAAGCCTATCGTCAATCTTTGGGGATTCCCCGGGCAGAGCTGATGGAACAACCACTGCTGGCCTTTCTTTATGGCCGCCTGGGACCGCTCTGGTTTCGTGGCTACTTCCGTGAGCGGGATGCAGTTACTGCTGCTCAGGTCGAAGATCTGGTGCAACGTTTAGGAGTGCACCATCTGGTGGTGGGTCATACCTCCATGGATGGCGTCTATCAACACTTTGATGGCCGGGTGTACTCGGTCGATAGCAATATCAAACGCGGCGAAAGCGGCGAGCTGCTGCTGTGGCAAGAGGGCCAGTTTTATCGTGGAACTATGACTGGCGAACGTTTGCCGGTGCCGGTGTTTTCAGCCGTAGCCGAGGTGGAAGAATGAGTTTTGTCAGTTGTTTTGAGTTGTTTCGCATCGGTATAGGCCCATCCAGTTCCCATACCGTGGGCCCGATGCGGGCGGCTTTGCACTTTATTGACTTATTGCGCCAGCAAAAGCTGTTCACTCAGGTCTCGGCGATACGGGCAGAGCTGTATGGCTCCCTCGGCTTGACAGGCATCGGGCATGGCTCTGATCGGGCGGTGATTCTGGGCTTGCTGGGTGAGACACCAGAGGCAGTGGTGCCGGATCAGGTGCCTGCTTTATTACAGCAAGTAGAGCGCAGTGGACAGTTGATGTTGGCCGGCTGTCAGCCCATCGCCTTTCCAGCCGGGGCCATCCTGCTGCACCGGGATAAAAACTTATCACTGCACCCCAATGGTATGTCGTTGCATGCCCTGGTTGGGGACAACGAAGTATTGCGCCAGACTTACTTCTCTATAGGTGGCGGTTTTGTTGTGACAGAGCAACAGTTGCAACAGCCATCTCAGCATACGGGTCCTGCCGTACCTTACCCTTTTAGCAGTGCCGCTGATTTACTTCGGCTTTGCCGGCAGCACAACCAGAGCATTGCCCAGTTAATGTGGGCCAATGAACAAGCACTCAGATCCCGGCAGGCCCTGACTGAACAGCTGCAGGCGATTTGGCAGGCGATGCAAAGCTGTATGCAGCGAGGGCTGTCCCAGCATGGGGACTTGCCGGGTGGTTTACAGCTAAAACGCCGGGCAGCTGCCTTGCAACAGCGTTTGCTGGCAGAGGCCTCCATCGATCCGATGCGTTGTATGGATTGGGTGAATGCTTTCGCTATGGCGGTTAATGAAGAAAATGCTGCCGGCGGTCGGGTGGTGACAGCTCCCACCAATGGAGCTGCCGGGGTATTGCCGGCAGTGATGGCTTATTACCATCAATTTGTGCAGCCGTTTCAGCAAGAGACCTTGGCGCAGTTTTTACTGACAGCTGCCGCCATTGGCGGCTTGTTTAAACAAAACGCGTCAATTTCCGGGGCTGAAGTGGGCTGTCAGGGCGAGGTCGGGGTTGCATGCTCCATGGCTGCTGCGGGATTGACTGCTGTGCTGGGCGGTACAGTTGCGCAGGTTGAGATGGCCGCGGAAATTGGTATGGAGCACCATCTGGGACTTACCTGCGATCCGGTCGCTGGCCTGGTACAGGTGCCTTGCATTGAGCGCAATGCGATGGGAGCGATGAAAGCGATCAATGCCAGCCGTATGGCATTGCGTAATCAGCACCCAGCCCTGGTATCGCTGGATAAAGTGATGGCAGCGATGAAGGCCACCGGCCGGGATATGCATCATCATTATAAAGAAACTTCTCTTGGTGGCCTGGCAGTAGCCGTGAGCTATTGTTGATTGTTGGAGTAGCAGTGTATGCGGTTGTATTGTTGTGTCATTCTGATGTGGTTGGCATCCTTTATTTTGTTGCAGCTGCCGGTATCTGCCCTGGCAGCAGCATCTATTCCGGTGGTGCACCATGTTAGCCGGGATAGTCAGGGGCAAGAAGCGGTTGTATCGGAGCAAACGATTGCCGAGGCCATGCAGCGATTAAATCAGGCTTTTGCAGGCAGCGGATTGTTTTTTTTCAGTATGGAAATTCGTTACATCGACAGGGATGACTGGTATCAGGGCTGGGATAGTGACAGTTATTGGCAGAGCTTGGATGAGTTGACAGTGTCCAACGCACTCAATGTATTTCACCTGAACTCTTTAAGTGGCAATGGCCGGGCTAACTTCCCGTTCCGTCAGCGTGATTATGTTTTTGTGCGGGCTTCACGCCTGCCTTACACCACTTTGATCCATGAAGTTGGGCACTACTTTGGTTTACTTCATACCTTTAGCAGTTCACGCTTCGGAGCCTTCTGCTGGAACAGTGGCGATTTGCTGTGCGACACCCCCTACGATCCTGTGGAAAGCCGCCGGGATTTCGATCCGCAAAGCTGCGAGTACATAGGAAAGGAGCCATTGGATCCCGTACCTGATGGCCGAAACTTTATGTCACGCGGCCGCTCGGAGTGCCGAACGCACTTCTCGCCCGAGCAGATAAGCCGCATGCAGCACACGTTAATTAATGACCGTTTTTATCTTGGCCATCAGGTAGGGGGAGTTTATCAGCAAAAGATGCCGACCCTGACGGCTTTGCCCTTGTACGAAAGTTTTGAACCCGCACCCTGGCAGCAATTCAGCTGGCTTAATGATGTAGTAACCGATGATGCCAACTGGACAGTAGCCCCTTCAACCGGCACCAGACGCAGTGGGCCCCAGCATGGCGCGGCTGATGGACGACACTTTATTTATCTCAATGGCAGTGTCGGTGCTGGTGCCGTTGCACATCTGCTAAGCCCCTGGTTCCGGCTGGACTCGGAAAATAAGGTGGAGTTTTGTTTTTCCTACCATATGCATGGCGCCACCATGGGGCAATTGCAGTTGCAGCAACGGCAACCGGGAACCGATTGGCACACCCTCTGGCAGATGGCTGGTGAGCAGCATCAGGCAGACAGCCCCTGGAGTCAGAGCTGCATTCAACTTGAGGCCACAGCGGCGTTTCAATTGCGTTTTCGTGGCCAGGTCGGTTCGGGCCGTCACAGCCATATGGCGTTGGATCAACTGCGTTTGCAATCCATCCGGGTACTGCAGTAACGCACGCTGCTGTCCGCGCAGCACACTTAAGGAGAACCTATGAAGATGTCATCTTGTTTGACTGGCTTGCTGGCCAGCTCGCTGCTGCTTGGTTGCAGCTTAACCAGCACTGAGATACCAACGTCAGAGCGACAGGTCGGGGAAGCAACCGCGCCTAAAAACATTATCTTTATGATAGGGGATGGTATGGGGGCCAATTACCTGACGGCTTACCGTTACTACCTGGCTACAGAACCTTCGGCTGAGGTTGCAGCCACTATTTTTGACGAGTTGTGGCTTGGTATCTCGAGCACTTATCCGGCGGATAACACCTTTGTCACCGACTCCGCTGCTTCGGCAACAGCACTGGCAACGGGAGTGAAAACCTTCAATGGTGCTATCGCGGTCGACCAGCAACATCTGCCAATCGGCACCATGATGCAATTGGCCAAGCGGCTGGGGAAAGCCAATGGCATTGTTGCCAGCTCCCAGGTGAACCATGCTACCCCTGCAGGATTTCTGGCACATAACCCAAGCCGGCGTAATTACGATGCCATTGCGGATATGTACCTGGATTACCGGGTCGATGGTCAGATCGTTGCAGATGTGATTCTGGGCGGTGGTACTGAGTATTTTATCCGTGAAGATCGCAATTTGGTGGCTGAGTTTAAAGCCAATGGCTATCAGTATGCTGATAACTGGCAGGACCTGGCCCAGCTAACACAAAAGCCCGCATTGGCCTTGTTGGCGGAAAAAGGCTTGCCATCGGCACTGAACAACCCGGAGCCAAGGCCGCTGGCCCGCTTAACGGAAAAAGCGTTGAAACTGCTGGCACCCAATGAACAGGGTTTTTTATTAATGGTAGAAGGCAGCCAGATTGATTGGTGTGGCCATGCCAATGACATTGCTTGCGCCATGGCTGAAATGGCCGACTTTGCCGAAGCGGTTGCGGTGGCGAAGCACTTTGTTGATCAGCATCCGGATACCTTGCTGGTGATTACGGCGGATCACGAAACCGGCGGCCTGTCGATTGGTGCCGATGGTATTTATGCCTGGTTACCACAGGTGATCATGCAAGTACAAATGACAGCAGCAGCGTTGGCAGAAGAACTTCAGGCGCTGAACAGTGCTGCAGCTTTTTATCAACGCTGGATGGAGCTAACCGCGATTGAGTTGCCTGAAGACGTTCAAGCCTCGCTTTTTGCCGCGCGGACCTTGGATCGGCGGGCTTTCCGCTTTGCGCTGACTGAACAGATCAACCGGGCCAGCCATACCGGCTGGACCACGACTGGCCATACTGCAGCGGATGTACCGGTGTTGGCTTATGGGAAGTGGCAACAAGACTTCGCCGGTTTTCAGGACAACACCGATATTGCCCGGCAACTGATGCAGTATGTGCTGCGCTATGCCGGGAAAAATGATGACAATATCATTTCAACTGATTGATAAATAAACAATAGATATTCAAAAGAGATAGAAGCGGTGTAGAAAAGAGCCTGCAAGCATTGTGTTGCAACCCTGTCGGGTAATGATGGAATGGTCAGTTTTTCTTCATCTCCCTGGAGTGACTGACCAAGCCATCAGGCGGTGGGCAGGCTGCAGTCGCCCGCTTACAAAATAACAAAGCAACAATGTGTATTGAACAGGAACTGAAATCATGACCAGAAAGAAACAACTGACGTGGGCCATTCAGGTGGCGATGGCCGGTGGCTTGCTAGGGCTGGGTACAGCCAGCCCGATATACGCCGCAGACAGCGACACTATCGAACAGACGGTAGAGCGGATAGAAGTCACCGGCTCCAGAATTAAGCGCACGGATCTGGAAGGAGTGGCCCCAGTGACGGTGATCAGCGCTGCAGAGATTGAAGCCAGTGGCTTTACCAGCGTCGAAGAGCTGCTGCAAGCCTCAGTGTTTAACTCTGGCCGTACCATTGAGGGCAATGAAAGCAGCTGGACCCAGGGAGCCAACACCATCAATATGCGTGGTATGGGAGCCAACCGTACTCTGGTCCTGGTTAATGGCAAACGGGTACCGCAATACCCAACGGCAACCGGTGGCTCCAGCAACTTTGTCGATACTTCAACCTTTCCAACCAGTGCCATTGAGCGCATCGAAATTTTAAGTGGTGGTGCTTCGGCGATATACGGTTCCGATGCCATTGGTGGTGTGGTCAATATTATTCTGAAAAGCACCTTTGAGCGAACTCAATTGGATCTTCGTCATGAAAATCCACAATTAGGGGGGCGGGATAAAAGCCGGGCCACACTCACGCACGGCATGAACAGCCGTCTTGGTCAGACCATGTTTGTACTGGAATACCGGGATGATGAGATGCTGCGCCGTGGCCAGCGCGATTTTACCCAGGTGGGTGGTCCGGATGGCACCGACACTTTCAGCTCTACCTCGGCTTACTTGCGCGATTACAGTCGGGTGTTCCACAACCAGGGGCAGTCGGGTTCTGCGACCACATACATTATGGCCAATGAGCAGCAGTGTCAGGAGCTGTTTGGCAGTTATGGCATCTGGAACGATGACGAAAGTCGTTATAAGTGTCGCTATGATTCGGACCGAGATGCCAGTTTGCATACCGGCAAGAGAGAATGGAACCTGGTGATGAATCATCAGGGAGAGCTGAACTCCGACTGGAGTTACAACATCATGCTGCAGGGCAGTGATCGCGAAACGACCCGTGGCAATGGCCAAAAAAGCGTTAGCCCAACCTTCTACATGGATCAGAATAACCCAGGTGTCTACAGCTACGATGCCAGTGATTTCGAGCAGAGCCGGGAGTTTCGGGTGTATCGCCGCTTGGATGATTACGGCCAACGCCGCGATTACACTGGCTTGCAAAAGAGCCTGAATAGCTCCATCGGTTTACAGGGGCGGGTAGGTGATTACGATCTTGAACTGAGCTGGGCTTATGGTAAGAGCACTTTTGAGCGGATTGGTCGCAACCAAATGCGGGCTGATCGTCTGCTTGAGGTGATTAGTTTTGATCCGGCCGACTCGGCCAACCCGGATAAATGGTACCCACTGGATAAAATGACACCAGCCCAGGTGGAGCATTTGTATGCTGAAACCCTGACCGATGCAGGCTCTGGCATGAACCAGCTTTCTGCAGTGTTAACCGGTGATTTATTTGAATTGCCCGCAGGCACTGTGCAATTTGCCTGGTCGGCCGAATGGGCGCGGGAATGGTACTTTGATCACAAAGACGAGCATACCCTGAACGATAATCTGTTGGGACAGGGGGGCACGCAAGGCCGCGGTGATCGCAAGCGGTATGCAACCGCCGGTGAGCTGGCATTGCCATTGCTGGATCAGCCTGGCGGTTGGGGGCAGCTGGAAGCCAGCCTGGCACTGCGCTATGACCGTTATGATGATCAATCCGATGTTGGCGGGGCTTTAACCCCACAAGCTGGCCTGGTGTACCGGCCGACCGAGAATACCTTGTTCCGTCTTAATGGCGGTAAAAGTTTTCGGGCGCCGGATTTGCATCGGTTGTATGCTGGCCCCAGCCGTTCATTTACCAGTACCAATCAACACATCGACCCAAACCATCCAGCGGATGTGACCGATCAGTTTGAGTCCATTACCGCCGGTAATGTTGATTTGGAAGAGGAAAAAGGCAAATTTTTTAATCTTGGCGTAGTGGCTCAATTGACCGACGATCTTAGCATGAGCCTGGATTACTGGCGCATCTCGTTAACAGGGGCTGTTTATCGGGAGTCGGTACAGCGGGTGCTGGAGAACCCGGCTTATGACATGACGGGCCAGGCCAGTAATTGCCGTGAGTTGGAAAGCCTTGGTTACATCATGCAGCAGCAACAAGGCAATGACTATCTGGATATCTTGTGTGTGCGCCGTGGTGAAATCAATAGTTCGTATGAAGCATCGCAAGGTATAGATTTTGAAGTCGAGTACCGGATGGATTTAGGCGACTATGGTCGACTGCGCTGGAAAGCAGATCTTTCCCATACTCTGAAGAAAGAATACCAGTCCTTTGCCGAAGCCGAGCGCATTGATGAAACCAAAGATGACTATCTGCCAGCCTGGAAAGCGGGCGCCTCGGTGCGTTACAGCCTGAATGATTTAAATCTGAACCTGAGCTGGCACTATCTTGGCAGCGCCGAAGGCTGGCATACCTGGACTTTGCGTGACGAGGATAACAATGCATACACCGAGCGGGTATGGAGCAAGTTAGCACCTTACACCAGGGTGAATCTTAATGGCAGTTATCAATTTAATCGCAATTTGCGTTTGACACTGGGTATTAATAATTTAACCAATACCATGCCACCGCAGTATGTCGAAGGACACCCCAGCCGGAACAGCCAACCGTACTTCCGCACCAACAGCGGCTACAATGTGGTTGGACGGACCTTTTATGGGGCCGTACGGTATCAGTTCTGATCACCAGTGCCAAGGCTCCCACTCCGGGAGTCTTGGCAACCTCAGTGATTGCTGTTGTTGAGAGGGGCAGGAAAAATTGTTACAGTCTGCCATGTTAACCGACCTACAACCTCTGGTACCCATACAGCCGATGAGCAGTTGCTTTTATCTTGGTGCTATTTTGGTGGATCAAGCCAGCCTGACCTTATCTGATGGCAAGGCTGAGCCCGTTTGTATGCAGCTCAAACCGATAGAGGTCCTCGCATTTTTGGCACAACAGTACCCGCGGCTGGTCAGTCGGCAAGAGCTGATTGACTCAGTATGGGCGGGAAACAACTATGTGGGTGAGAAAGCCCTGACCAATGCCATCTGGCAATTGCGGCATCAATTGCAGCAAATGGGCCTGCCCGATTGCATCGTAACGGTGCGGAAAAAAGGCTATCGGCTGGATATAGCCCCGCACTTTACCGCTGCAGCATCCAACATGAATGGGCAGCCCCAGAGCCGGCCAGCGGTGCAAGTACAAAGTGGACCTGAGGCATCCTGGTGGCGCTGGTGGCCCTTGGGAGCTGGGGTGTTGTTGGCAAGCTTGCTCTGGTGGCAGTGGCCATTTTCCGGAAACTCTGAAGCCGGCAAGCCGGCACCTGCCTGGCAGCTCGATGCCATTACCCGGGGTGATGGCCGGGCCATGTATCCGGCGTTAAGCCGGGATGGTCGTTTGCTGGCATTCAGTTGGCAAAAAATTGATCAGGCAGCCAATCTTTACCTGGTGGAACTGAGCCGTGCGAATGATTTTAAGCAACTGACGTTTGGTGAAAACCGCGATGGTGCCATGGTGTGGTCACCGGATAATCGTTACCTCTATTACTCCAGCCGCAGACCGGTAGACGGGGTCTGCGCCATTAAACGCCTGGATGTGGTGACGCTGAATCAGGAACCGTTAGCCAGTTGCAGCCGGCATAGCAGGGTCTATCTGGATGTATCACCCGATGGGCGTTATCTGGTATTTAGCGGGCCTTATACCGATGAAGGCAACAGCCTTTACCAGTTGGATCTGCTGAATCCAGAAGCCAGGGTAGAGCCTATTGCCTGCCAGAACCACTGCGATGCCCGGGTGCGGGATCTGGCATTCTCACCGGATGGACAGCAGCTGTTGCTAACCCGCCGGTTGCACCGCTTATCGGAAGAGCTTTTTGTCCGCAACCTGACCACCGGCGATGAACGCCAGTTAACCTTTGGGGAAGAGGATATTATTGGTATCAGCTGGCATCCCGCAGGGGATAAGGTGCTGTATGCAGCCTTGCATCATGGGCAGCGGCAGGGCTTTGTGCTGGACTTAGCAAGTGGTACCACTACCAACCTTGGGTTGGAAGACTTTGGTGGTCAAAGCCGGATCTCTGCCAGTGGGGAGGTTTTCTTTCACAGCATGAGCAGTGCGCCCCAACTGGCATATCTACCGATCAATCCGCGTTTGGTCAGTGCACTGTTTCCACTGACGGTATCGGATAACCGTTTTGAAAATCCGCATTACAACAGCAAGCGCGGTGCTCTGGTATACATCAGCAATGAATCGGGTTACTCCGAAGTATGGATGGCAGATGCTTCGATGCAGAATCGCCGTCAACTGACTTTTTTACAAAGCAGGGTGAAATACCCCCGTTGGTCGCACTCAGGAGATCAGGTCGCTTTTGTAGCTCGTTTCCCTGGGGAAGATCACGATACCCTCACCTTGCTGGAGGTGGCGACCGGCAAGTTAACCAGTTTAAACACCGGGCTGCGTTGGCATGTGCGGCCTAGCTGGTGGTACGACGACAGTGCTGTGATCTTTAGTTCCAATCGCAATCTATACCGCTTTGATCGCCATGACCAAAGTGTGCAACAACTCACTTTTCAGGGCGGCTTGTTGGCTCAGATGTGGGATGCTGAGCGGCTGCTTTTCACCAAAGGGCGTAACCTGGGCTTGTGGCAACTTAGCGCCGATGGGGAAGAGTTGCAGCTGCTAAGTGGCGAAGACTTTACCTCAAGCTACGCCTGGACCGCAGACAGCAGCGGCCTGTATTTTCTGCAGCAAAGCACCGAGCAGTTGGTGCTGCGTTATCTGGATTGGCACAGTGGTATCCTGACCGATAGGATCCAACTGTCGCCAGAGCAAATCAGTGAGAACAACACCTTTAGTTATGCGGCCGATGTGCAGCGGCTCTATCTGGAAATTGATCAGCAACCCCGAGTGGATATTATGCGGTTGCGCCATGGCTTGTTAACTGCAGCGGAGTAATCCGGGTGGTATCTGTGTCGATACCACCCTGGCTTGTTACTTCTTTAGTTTCGCCAGCGCATCGGCAAAGGCATTGCCCATAGCAGCGTTGGCGGGAGCTGCTGTTTTCGCTGGCTTGGCAGCACGTGGCTGTTGGATTTTTCCTTTGCTGACCGGGGTTTTTGCTGTTGTAGCCTGACCCGGTTGCTCGTCCATTCGCATGGTCAGGGCGATGCGTTTGCGCTCTTTGTCCACATCCATCACTTTGACTTTAACGATATCACCGGCCTTGACCACTTTGTGTGGATCACTGACAAAAGTGTCGGACAAGGATGAGATATGTACCAGACCATCCTGATGTACGCCAATATCAACAAAGGCGCCAAAGTTGGTAACGTTGGTGACTACACCCTCCAGCAGCATGGCTGGCTTCAAGTCGTCGATGGTGTTGATACCTTCTTTGAAGCTGGCCATTTTAAATTCGGGGCGTGGGTCCCGGCCCGGTTTCTCCAGCTCTTTTAAGATGTCACTAATGGTAGGGATCCCAAAGTGGGCATCGGCAAAGTCCTCGGGTTTCAGTTTGCTGATAAAACTACTGTTACCCAGAATGTCCTGCACCGACTTTTGATGTTGCGCCAGTATTTTTTCTACCACCGGGTAGGCTTCCGGGTGCACACCGGAGCTGTCCAGCGGATTGTCGCCAGCGCTGATACGCATAAAGCCGGCGGCTTGTTCAAAAGCTTTAGGGCCAAGGCGGGCTACTTTCAGCAACTCTTTGCGGTTATTAAAGCGACCATGTTGTTCCCGGTGCAACACGATATTTTGCGCCAGGGTTTTATTCAGGCCAGCTACCCGGCTCAGCAGGGGAACGGAAGCAGTATTCAGGTCGACACCAACGGCGTTCACACAATCCTCTACCACAGCCTCGAGTGATTTGCTGAGCAGGCTTTGGTTCACATCGTGCTGGTACTGACCCACCCCTATGGCTTTCGGTTCAATTTTTACCAGCTCGGCCAATGGATCTTGCAGCCGGCGGCCAATGGAAACAGCGCCACGGTAGGAAACGTCGAGATCCGGAAATTCCTGAGCGGCAAACTCTGAAGCGGAATAAACCGAAGCACCAGCCTCCGATACCATGATCTTGGTCAGTTTCAGTTCCGGATGCTTTTGCATCAATTCAGCGACCAACTGGTCGGTTTCACGCGATGCTGTCCCGTTGCCAATAGCAACCAGCTCTGGTTTAAATTGCTGACAAAGGTTCAGCAGGGTGCGCAGCGACTTGTCCCAGTGGTTTTGCGGCGCATGCGGGAAAATGGTCTGGCTGCTTAGTAATTTGCCGGTTTCATCCAGCATCACTACTTTGACACCGGTACGCAGGCCTGGGTCCAACGCCATGGTTGGCCGCAGGCCAGCTGGCGCGGCCATCAGCAGGTCTTTCATATTGCGGGCAAACACTTTGATGGCCTCTGCTTCGGCGCGCTCACGCAGCTCACTGAGTAGATCATTTTCCAGATGCAGATAGAGTTTCACTTTCCAGGTCCATTGCGCCACGGTCTGTAAAAAGGCATCAGCTGGCCGGCCTTTGTTGCTCAGATTAAAGTGGTTAGCTACCAGCGCAATGCAATTGGCATGCGCCTGGGCTTCGTCACTGTCGGGCAGTAGTTGCAGCTGCAAGAAGCCTTCATTACGGCCGCGGAACATGGCCAGTGCACGATGCGATGGCAGTTGACGCCACAACTCGCTATGCTCGAAGTAATCGCGGAACTTAGCTCCTTCTTTCTCTTTACCGGCAACAAGGCTGCTTTTTAGCACGCCGTGCTGGCTTAGCTGCTGGCGCAACCTGGCCAGCAGATTGGCGTCTTCGGCGAAGCGCTCCATCAAAATGTATTTGACTCCCTCCAGCACCGCTTTGCTGTCGTTGTAACCGGCTGCTGCATTCAGGTAACTGGTTGCGTGCTGTTCCGGATCCTGGTTAGGATCGGCCAAAATGGCATCAGCCAATGGCTCCAGGCCGGCTTCAATCGCCATCTGGCCTTTGGTGCGACGTTTGGGTTTGTAAGGCAGGTACAAATCTTCCAGCCGGGTTTTGTTGTCGGCGGCCAGGATCTCCTGTTGCAGCTCGGCACTTAGCTTGCCCTGCTCGGAGATGGTTTTTAAAATCAGCTGACGTCGTTCTTCCAGTTCGCGTAAATAAGACAAACGCTGTTCCAGCGTCCGTAACTGGGTGTCATCCAGGCCGCCGGTCGCTTCTTTGCGGTAACGGGCGATAAAGGGCACAGTGGCGCCATCATCCAGCAATTGAATGGTCGCCAGCACCTGCTCGGGGCGGGCAGAAATTTCGGCAGCAATTTGTTGTTCAAGCTTTAAGGTCATGCGTGATTCCTGTAGCCAGCCGTAGGGGGGCTGGTGTCGGCCTGGGATAAGCAGGCAGTTGTATAATGAAAGTGGCTAAATTGTCCCTGTTCTGACAGGAAAAATCCAATGGCAAATGCTTAACCTGACTATACCTGTACAGATTCATACTCTATTGCATTGATATACCAGCGTTTATTGCCTGTTGGTGTGGCAACGACAACTTCGTCATCTACCTGTTTTTTGAGCAAGGCTCTGGCCATGGGGGCGTCGATGGAAATGTAATCCCGTCGGCCATAGATTTCATCTGGCCCCACAATGCGGAACCTGCGTTTTTCTCCGTCATCATTTTCGACCTCTACCCAGGCACCAAAGAAAACCCGTCCTTCTTGTTCTGGTGCGTAATCAACCGGGCGCAGTACCTCCAACCGCTTGCGCAAAAAGCGCACGCGCCGGTCAATTTCTCTCAACTGTTTCTTATTGTACTGGTAATCTGCATTTTCACTGCGATCACCAAGGCTGGCAGCCCAACTGACTTTTTGGGTGACCTCGGGGCGCTGCACCCGCCAGAGTTGATCCAGCTCCTGCTGAAGCTGCTGGTAACCCTGCCGGCTGATTAAGTTTGTTCTCATAGTAAAGCGTACTGTGGTAGGTGGATGACAGACACATTAAGACTAGGTGGGGGCAGGTAGCGACATTTTAAAGCGGTTTATCTTGGCCAAATGGCTATTTGTCACAATCGTGGGTGGCAATGGTCGGATGCTCAAAAAATGAACTATACTGAAAGTGGAGCCGCCATCCTGGAGGTGCAAGATGAAAAAGCTTTGCGTTGTTTTACTACCCCTGTTGTTACTGATTGGCTGTGCCAGCACGCCAGTTACCGAATATGTCTGGGTGAAAGACTATGAGCGGATGCAGCAGATCGAAACATCCAGCCGTAATAGTGCTGTGCCCAATCAATTGATGTGGATAAATCCACCTATGAAAAAAGTGCCACGTGCAGAGTGGGAGCAACAGCACAAGCAGTAACACAGAACCTGGAAAAATCTTGTAACACTGTTTTCATAACCCGGGGCTTACCCCGGGTTTGTTTTGGTTTATAGTGGCAAAAAACGGCTGGGTACTAGGGTATGACGACGGAAACCACAAAAATTCTGGTTGTAGACGATGATGTACGCTTACGCGCATTGCTGGAGCGGTACCTGGTTGAGCAAGGCTTTCAGGTACGGGCAGTGGCCGATTACGAGCAGATGGTGCGGGTAATGGAGCGGGAACATTTTCACCTGATGGTACTGGATTTGATGTTACCTGGTGAAGATGGCCTGAGTATTTGCCGCAAACTCCGTCAGCAAGA
This sequence comes from Alkalimonas mucilaginosa, assembly GCF_036327005.1. NCBI lineage: Bacteria > Pseudomonadati > Pseudomonadota > Gammaproteobacteria > Alkalimonas > Alkalimonas mucilaginosa. Next base: position 85,813 of record NZ_JAUGZK010000012.1, on the reverse strand, counting down.
CAATCAAATTCCGATCATTATGCTGACAGCTAAAGGCGATGAGGTTGATCGCATCATCGGCCTGGAAATGGGAGCCGACGACTACCTGCCAAAACCATTCAACCCCCGGGAACTACTGGCTCGGATCAGGGCAGTGTTACGGCGCAAAAGCAAAGAGTTGCCCGGCGCACCGGCGCAGCAGGAAAGCATCGTTGCGTTTGGTCCTTTCCGCTTTAACCTGGCCACCCGGGAAATGCGCAAGGGAGAACAACTACTACCGCTGACCAGTGGTGAGTTTGCTGTGCTAAAAGTACTGGTTAGTCACCCACGTGAGCCTTTGTCGCGGGATAAACTGATGAACCAAGCCAGAGGCCGGGATTATTCCGCAATGGAGCGTAGCATTGATGTGCAGGTATCCAGGCTGCGGCGTATGCTGGAAGATGATCCTGCCCATCCGCGCTACATTCAGACCGTTTGGGGCCTTGGCTATGTATTTGTCCCGGATGGAGCCGTTAGCTCGTGAGGCTATTGCCAAAAAGTGCCTTTGGTCAAACCGTTCTATTGATAGGTTTATTGCTGCTGATTAATCAGTTGGTGTCGTATGTGACCGTCGCTTTTCATGTGATTAAGCCGACGGCACAACAAATCAACCATTTGATTGCCAAGCAAATTAAAGTGGTATTTATTGACTTTAATCAGGATGAGCCTTTGCTTACTGAAGCCATGGCTGAGCGCTTTCAGCAAGCAACCGACATCGACATTTATCCGGAAGCGCTGGCCGAAGCGCATGGTTTGCTCAACGCGCGCTTTTACCAGTTTATGTCGGCTGATATGTCAGAAGAGTTGGGAGGGCCTGCCGAAGTCAGAATTGAGCAGGGGGAGCAGCTTGCGTTCTGGGTGCGGGCACCGCAGGCACCGGATTTTTGGATCCGTATTCCACTGGCAGGCCTGGACGAAAGCAACTTTTCTTTGCTTACGTTTTACCTGTTAATGATTGGCTTTTTGAGTGTGGCGGGCGGTTGGTGGTTCGCCAGAACGCTTAACCGTCCTCTGAAAAGCCTGCAGCAGGCGGCGCTGCGCGTTGGCCAGGGTGAAATACCGGAGCCTCTGGCTGAAAAAGGTTCCAGTGAGATCCGTGCCGTGACCAGAGCCTTCAACCAGATGGCCACCGGCATCAAACATCTGGAGCAGGACAGAGCCTTGTTAATGGCGGGTGTATCGCACGATCTGCGTACTCCGCTAACCCGTATCCGGCTTGCCAGCGAGATGTTGCCCGAGCAGGATGCCTGGATCCGTGATGGTATTATCAATGATATCGAAGATATGAATGCCATCATCGATCAATTTATGGATTACATCCGTCACCACAAAGACGAAAGCCTGCAGTGGGTCTCTTTGAATGACTTGATCGAAGAGCTGTTGGAATCGGAGCATTTGCAGCAGCGGCAACTGCTGCATGAGTTGGCTGCCGGCCTGCCTAAGGCACCACTGCGGCGTATTGCCATCAAGCGGGTATTAAATAATTTGCTGGAAAATGCGCTGCGCTACAGCAGTGGCGATATTGAAATCAGCACTGGCTTCGAGCGAGGTCGGCGCATGGTATTCCTGCAGGTACGGGACCACGGCCCAGGTATCCCCGAAGCCAACATGCAGACAATGTTTGAACCTTTCACCCAGGGCGATAGCGCCAGGGGCTCGGGCGGCTCAGGTCTTGGGCTTGCCATCATCAAAAAAATCATCGATATGCACCACGGTGAAATCACCCTGCACAACCATGCTCATGGTGGCCTGGTTGCGCGGGTGTACCTGCCGCTCAAGGCAAAGTCTGACCGCTGAGCGAAAGACTACTGGATAGACAGCAGCAACTGGCTAAGATCGGTTGCATCAAACCGGTAGTTGGTCAGGCAGTATTCGCACTGAATATCCAATTGACCTTCGGCAATGTGCTCCTGGATCACCCCAGCGCCCAGATTGATAATGGCAGACTCACATTTTGTGCGGGAGCAGCCACATTCAAACCGGACTGGCTGCAACGGGAAGGCTTCGACCTGCTCTTGATGGAACAAGCGGTGTACCACTTCAGCTGCGGGTAACTGCAGCAGCTCATCGGCGGTAATGGTATCGGCCAGAATCACCAGCTCATCAAAGTCCTGGCGCGATTTCTCTTGTTCTACCGGCAACACTTGCAACAGCATACCGGCGGCCTTCACCTGCTCCGATTGCATATCGGTATACAAATAGACGCGGGTAGGCAATTGCTCGGACTGAATAAAGTAGGCTTCCAGGGTTTCTTTTAAGCTGTCACCTGTCAGCGGAATGATACCCTGATAGCGTTCGCCCTGATGGGGGGTGATGGTGACCAGTAAATAACCATCGCCTACCAGTGCTTTCAGGCCTTCGCCCTGCACTTCGGACTGCAGACGGACCACGCCACGAAACACTTGTTGGTCGCTGCCATTGACGGTGGCGTAGCGAATGGGGCCGTTGCCTTGCAATTGAACTGAAATATCCCCTTCAAACTTTAAGGTGGCGGTAAGCAAACTGGTAGCCGCTACCATCTCGGCCAGCAGTTGTTTGACCGGGTAAGGGTAATTGTGGTTTTGCAGCATCTGCTGCAGGCTACCGGCTAAATCGACAATTTCACCGCGAACATTGCGGTCTTTAAACAGAAATCGGAATAAGGTATCTGAACTCATAGGGCTCTCATTGCTGGGATTTGAGCAGCAGCAATTGCCGCCGCATCTTTTTGTCGGGCTTGGTTTCAGGGTGCGGCGCAAACAAACTATTGGTTTTGCGCAGTTCAGCACGCTCTTGCCGCAGGGCCAGGCTGTCGCTGCTCTCTTCATACAGGGCTTGTGCCAGAGGAGCCGACAGCCGCTTTTCGGCTATTCCCGTAACCCGTACGGTTTTCTCATCGTAGCCTTGCGCCAGTTTAATGGTGGCGCCAATTTCTACCAATTTGCTGGCTTTGCAGCGCTGACCATTATAATGCACTTTGCCGCCATCGATCATGCTTTTTGCCAGGGTTCTGGTTTTGTAGAAACGGCAGGCCCACAGCCATTTGTCCAATCGTACACTTTGTGGTTGCTGGCTTTGTGTTGTGTTCATCATAATCCTCTGGTCGCTTGCTCTCATCTGTTATACAGTAGGTCAGTTGCACCGGGCTTGCAGTTAACAAGCTGTGAAACTTTGTCGTGCCCCTTGTTGTCTGAGCGACAACTCAGTAAGATGAGCCGTCTTCTATTATAAGAATATGACCGATGAATTGGCAGTCCCTTTCCTTACAATTGAATCAACATATTCAGCGTTTGCCACAAGCACTGCTTAGCCGTGTGCTGGCTGTCGTTCTGGTGTTGCTGCTGGGCTGGCTGCTGGCTCGCCTGAGCTGGCAACTGCTCCCACAGCCTGCTGCGGAACCCTGGCAGGTTGCAACCGGTCAAAGCACAGCGCCCTCAGGCCGCAGCACCGATTTGCAACGCCTACTCAGCTTTTCCTTATTCGGTAAAGTGAGTGCACAGCCCGAAGTGCGGCCGGAGCCGGTAGTGACCGAAGCCCCGAAGACCCGGTTGAATGTCAAGTTAACCGGTCTGGTGTCGGGGGTGAATCCGAACGAAGGCAGTGCTGTGATCGAAAGCCGTGGCTCCGAACTGGCGTATAAGGTAGGGGAGGAAATTGAAGGCACCAATGCTACCTTGTACCAGGTATTTAATGATCGGGTCTTGCTGCAGGTGACGGGTCGTTTTGAAACTCTGATGCTGGATGGCATAGAGTTTACCCGTATTGCCGAAGCCAACCTGGGCCTGGGACGGCAAGATCAGGACGAGGAGCCACAGATGATCAGCCCGCAGCCGGAGGCCCCATCCTTGGATCAGGCCGAGCTGGCAGCGCAGCGTGAAGTGCTGCTGGCAGAGCCAAGCCGCTTTTTCGATTTTATTCGTCCTACCCCGCATCACCGGGACGGGCAGCTGGCCGGTTTTCGCCTGATGCCAGGCCGGGATCCGGGGCTTTTCCAGCGACTTGGTTTCCGGCCAAATGATCTGGCGGTAGAAATCAATGGTACACCTTTGACAGATTTACAGCAGGCCAATCAGGTGCTTGGACAATTGCGCGAAGCAACCGATGCTTCGGTGCGGGTAGAACGGGATGGTGAACTGATCGACATTCAGTTTAACCTGTCCCAATAATAACGATTCAGCAGATGGTGATAGTCAACATGCAGTCAGGGTCTTTTATTACACGGCTTGGCCGTAAACTTGCCGTAGTCAGTTTGGCTGCCGCGCTTAGCTTTTCCGTGTACAGCAACGATGAGGTGATGTATTCGCCGAATTTTCGGGGCACCGATATCAATGAGTTTATCAATATTGTTGGCATGAATCTGGAGCGCACCATCATTGTCGAGCCTCAGGTGCGTGGCCGGGTCAATGTGCGCAGTTACGAGATGCTGAATGCCGAGCAGTACTACCAGTTTTTTCTGAATGTGCTGGAAGTCTATGGCTTTGCCGTGGTGGAAATGGAAAGCGGCATTTTGAAAGTGGTACGGGCCAAAGACGCCAAAACCTCCAATATCCCGGTGGTTGGGGATGAGAATCCCGGAGTGGGCGATGAAATGGTCACCCGGGTGGTGCAGGTACGAAATGTCTCGGTGCGTGAACTGGCCCCCTTGCTGCGTCAATTCAGCAACCAGGCCGGCAGTGGCCATGTGGTGAACTACGATCCCTCCAACGTGATTATGATGACCGGACCGGCTGCGGTGGTCAATCGGCTGGTGGATATTATTCAGCGGGTCGACAGAGCGGGCGATCAGGAAGTCGAGATTATCCGGCTGAATTATGGTTCAGCCAGCGAAATGGTGCGGGTGCTGGAAAGCATTTACCGCTCGCAGGGCCGCGGTGAGCAACCGGATTTCCTGATCCCGCGCATTGTGGCCGATGAGCGCACCAACAGTGTGGTGGTCAGTGGGGAACCCCAGGCCCGGCAGCGGGTGGTGGAGCTGGTGCGCCGGCTGGATGCCGAGCTGGAAACCAGTGGCAATACCCGGGTGTTTTACCTGAAGTACGCTAAAGCGGAAGAATTGGTACCGGTATTAAAAAGCGTTGGGGAAAGCATTGTCAGCGAAGTGGCAGGCTCACAGCAGCAACAACCACAAGGACGGCGCAGCACCCAGGGGCGAGGCGTCAGCATTGAGTCCCATGCCGACAGCAATGCGGTGATTATCACCGCCCAACCGGACTTGCTGCGCTCACTGGAAGAAGTCATTCGCCAGCTCGATATTCGCCGCGCCCAGGTACTGGTCGAGGCCATTATTGTCGAAGTCTTTGATGGTTCCGGCACCGATTTAGGGGTGCAGTGGATTCATGCTGAAGGTGGCGGCACCAATTTCCGCACCGGCAATGTGGTACCTATTGTCGATGTTGCTGCTGGCGCTGCGGTGGCATCGCAAATTACTCGCGGCACTATTACCAGAACGAGAGATCCTGTTACTGGTGAACTTTTTGACACTGTGACGCAAGACTCTCCGCGGGATTACTCGGTACTGGCACAAGCGCTACAAGGCCTAAACGGCGCCATGCTGGGTGTGTACAAAGGCAACTGGGGGGCTTTACTGCAGGCAGTGCGCACCAGCACCAATTCCAATATTCTGGCCACGCCGCATATTACTACTATGGATAACCAGGAAGCCTTCTTCCTGGTCGGTCAGGAAGTGCCGGTGATTACCGGCTCTACCACCGGCTCCAACAACACCAACCCCTTCCAGCAGGTGAACCGGCAGGAAGTGGGGATTAAGCTGAAAGTGACACCGCAAATCAACGAAGGCGATGCGGTGCAACTGATGATAGAGCAGGAAGTCTCCAGCATAGGGGGTGCCACGGCAGTCGATATCACCATCAACAAGCGGGAAATTCGCACCTCGGTAATGGCGGATGATGGTGCTGTGGTGGTGCTGGGTGGTTTGATTGATGAAGATGTGCAGGAAAGTGTGTCCAAGGTACCAATCCTGGGGGATATTCCGGTGCTGGGCCACTTATTCAAGTCCACCAGTGTCAGCAAGCGCAAACGCAACCTGATGGTCTTTATCCGCGCCTCCATCGTGCGCGATGGCGCGACCATGTCCAGCATTAGTCAGCGCAAGTACAATTACATTCGCGCCGAACAAATGATCCGGGATGAGCGAGGGATCCCGCTGATGCCACGTACGCCTCAGACCGTTTTGCCAGAATGGGATGACAGCCTGATTTTACCGCCCAGCTTTAATGAGTACCTGCAGCAGGAAGGGAAGCGCGACTGATGAGTGATGTGTTGACTCAGGAGCTTGATGAGCTGATGGATGATGAGATAGTGGAGGTGCAACCGGTCAGCACCCGCATCCGCCTGCCTTTTGCCTTTGCCAAGCGTCATGCAGTATTGCTGCAGCAATTGCCGGAGGGGTTTGTGCTTTCGGTGCAGCCGGCTACTAAGCCCGAGGCGGTGCTGGAAGTAAGACGCATGCTGAGCGAACCTTTTCGTATTCAGAAACTGGGCGCCACAGAGTTTGAAAGTCTGCTTGAAGCCAGTTATCAGCGGGATTCCTCGGAAGCCCAGCAAATTATGCAGGACATAGGCAACGAGGTAAATTTAGCCTCGCTGGCAGAAGATATCCCGGAAACGGAAGACTTGCTGGATAACGAAGACGATGCGCCCATTATCAAGCTGATCAACGCCATGCTGGGTGAGGCCATCAAGCTGGGTGCATCCGATATCCATGTTGAAACCTTTGAAAAAGCCCTGGTGGTGCGCTTTCGGGTTGATGGTATCTTGCGCGAAGTACTACGGCCAAACCGTAAGTTATCCAGCCTTTTGGTGTCGCGTATTAAAGTTATGGCCAAGCTGGATATTGCGGAAAAACGGGTGCCGCAGGATGGCCGTATCAGTTTAAAAATTGCTGGCCGGGCGGTGGATGTACGGGTTTCGACCATGCCATCCAGCCATGGTGAGCGGGTGGTATTGCGTTTGCTGGATAAAAACACTTCCCATCTGAATCTGGCCGACCTGGGTATGACACCAGCCATTCAGCAGCAATTTTCCAAACTGATTTTAAAGCCTCATGGCATTTTACTGGTAACTGGCCCCACCGGTTCTGGTAAAAGTACCACCCTGTATGCCGGCCTTACCGAAATCAATACCAAAGATCGCAATATTCTGACGGTGGAAGATCCCATCGAATACGAGCTGGAAGGCATCGGCCAAACCCAGGTCAATACCAAAGTGAATATGACCTTTGCCCGCGGGCTGCGGGCTATTTTGCGACAGGATCCCGATGTGGTGATGGTAGGTGAAATCCGCGATCTGGAAACGGCGCAAATAGCGGTACAGGCCAGCTTAACCGGCCACCTGGTGATGTCGACCTTGCACACCAATACTGCTGCCGGAGCCATTACCCGGCTGGAAGATATGGGGATCGAGCCTTTCCTGTTGTCATCCAGCTTGCTGGGTGTGTTGGCGCAGCGGCTGGTGCGTACCTTGTGTCCGCACTGCAAAGAGGCCCATAGCCCGGACAAAGAAGAGCGTAAGCTGCTTGGGGTCGAGAAAAAGGATGAGGCCATTATCTACCGGGCCACCGGCTGTGACCAGTGCAATTTTACCGGCTACCGTGGCCGGACCGGTATTCATGAACTCCTGGTGATTGATGATCACAGCCGCGAAATGATCCACAACCGCGAAGGTGAACAAAGCATTGAAAAGTATGTGCGGCCAAATTGTCCCAGTATCCGCCGTGATGGCTTTGATAAGGTGCTGGCCGGCCAAACCACGCTGGAAGAGGTGCTGCGCGTCACCCGTGAGGATCTGTAGTGGCAGCGTTTAGTTACCAGGCGCTGGATAGCCGCGGCAAAAAAAGCAAAGGGGTATTGGAAGCCGATAATGCCCGCCAGGCTCGCCAGCTGCTGCGCGAGCGCAAGCTAACCCCGCTGGCGGTGGAGCTGGCATCCAGGCAGGAGAAATCAACCGCCAGCAGCAAAAGTTTTTTTAAACGCTCCATTCCAACCGCCGATTTGGCACTGATTACCCGTCAGTTGGCGACCTTGGTGGCAGCCGCCTTGCCGATTGAAAATGCCTTGCTGGCGGTGGCTGAGCAGTGCGAAAAGCCACGCCTGAAAAATATGTTGATGGGTGTGCGCTCCAAGGTGGTAGAAGGCTATAGCCTGGCCGAAGGGCTGGCCGAGTTCCCGCATGTGTTCGATCATTTGTACCGCTCCATGGTGGCGGCGGGTGAAAAGTCCGGCCATCTGGATCAGGTACTCAACCGGCTGGCCGATTACACCGAGCAACGTCAGCATATGCGCAATCAAATTCTGATGGCATCCATTTATCCGGTGGTGATGGTGATGGTGGCAATCTCGGTGATTGCAATTTTGCTGGTAGCGGTGGTGCCACAAATTACGGAACAGTTTGAGCATATGGGGCAACAACTGCCACTGCTTACCCGCGTGATGATTGCGGCCAGCGACTGGGTACGCGATTACGGTATTTGGTTATTGCTCGGGATATTATTGCTGGCTGTGCTGGTCGAACGGTTATTGCGTCGGCCACAGATGCGTTATCGCTACGATCAGTTGATTTTGCGCAGCGCCTTGTTTGGCAAGGTGATCCGCAGCATCAATACCGCCCGCTTCGCCCGCACCCTTAGTATTTTGAATGCCAGTGCGGTGCCTTTGCTTGAAGCGATGCGCATAAGCGGTGATGTACTGGGCAACAGTTATATGAAGCAGGCGGTGGCGGATGCAACTTTGCGGGTGCGGGAAGGTAGCTCGTTGCGCAATGCGCTTGAGCAAACCAAGCTGTTTCCGCCGATGATGCTGCATATGATCGCCAGTGGCGAGAAAAGCGGTCAACTCGATACCATGTTAATCCGCACAGCGGATACGCTGGATCGGGAGTTCGAAATGACCATGACGGTGACACTGGAAATTTTCAAGCCGGTGGTGGTGATCACCCTGGCGATCCTGGTTTTTTTAATTGTACTGGCAATTTTGCTGCCGATTTTAGAACTTAATCATATGGTAGGTGGGTAATATGAACAAACAGCAGGGTTTTAGTTTATTGGAACTGATGGTGGTGATCGTCATTTTAGGCATCATCGCCAGCCTGGTTGTGCCCAATGTGATGGGCAATAAAGAAGAAGCGGATCGGCAAAAAGCCGTGGTTGATATTCAGCAGTTGGAAAATGCACTGGATATGTATCGGTTGCGCAATGGTTTCTATCCAACCAGCGAGCAAGGCTTACGGGCTTTGGTTGAGCCTGCAACCACAGAGCCGGTACCACGCTCCTTCCCGGAAGGTGGCTTTATTCGTCGCTTACCGCGGGATCCCTGGGGCCGCGATTATCAACTGGCAAGTCCGGGCCAGTTTGGCCGCATTGATGTGTTTAGCATGGGGCCGGACGGCATTCCAGGTACCGACGATGATGTCGGCAACTGGGACATTGACAAGCAATAAATTCAGAGCCAGCCGATGATGCCGTCACAACGCTACAGCCAGGGGCTTACCCTGTTGGAAGTTATCTTGGTGCTGTTATTATCTGGCTTGCTGGTCAGTGCTGTGGTGGTAAATTTTTCCTGGGATAGCCGGGATGATCAACTGGAAAAAGAGGCGTACCGTTTTCAGCAGCTGTTTCATTATGCTGCTGAAACGGCATTGATGCGCCAGCAGGAGTGGGGGGTACAGATTACCCCCAGTGGCTATCAGTTTTTGGTGTACCTGCCAGAGGAGGATATCTGGCAGCCGGCCGACACGCCGGCATCACTGGGCTGGCATGATCTGGCACCGCATCAGCAACTGAAACTTGAGCTGGAAGGCTTGCCCTGGCAGGAAGATAGTTTGCTGGGCTCCCTGAATTGGGACTCTGATCGGCTGGAGCATATGCAAACGGATGATGAGGAAGCCGCGGTGTTGCCGCATATTTTTATTTTATCGTCCGGTGAAATTACCCCTTTTGAACTGGTACTGCAGGATGAAAGCCAGCGGCCTTACTGGTACGTGCAAATCCGCGGGGAGTTTAGTATACCGATCCAGCGTTCTGAGGTTGGGAGCAGCTTACCATGATGCGTCGCGGCTTTACCCTGATTGAGGTGCTGTTTGCGCTGGCGATTTTTGCCACGGCCGGCCTGGCGGTGATGCGCACTGTGACTGAACATATCCGCTCAATAGCCATGCTGGAGGACGCCACTTTTGCCAGCTATGTCGCTTCCAATCAGTTGGTATTGCTGCAATTGGAAACCGATTGGCCGCCGGCAGAGCAGAGCCGGGGTGAGGTGGAAATGGCGAACCGGCTCTGGCAATGGCAGCAGCGTATTAGTCAGGTCGAAGATGATGATTTACGCCAGGTGGAGCTGAGCGTGAGCCTGGCAGAGCAGCCGGATGAAACACTGTACCGGTTGATTACCTTTATCGGGCGGCCGCATGCCAACTAGCTGCGCAGTCGCTTGCCGGAAAGGAAACAGCGCTGGCTTTACCTTTATTGAAATGCTGCTGGCCATCGCGATTTTTGCTATGGTCGGGATGGCCTCTTTTGCAGTGCTCAATAGTGTGACAACCGGCGACCGCTTGTCGCGACAGGCCGCGGAGCGTTTGCAAAAAGTACAATTTGCTTTGATGGTGCTGGAGCGTGATCTGATGCAAATCAGCAGCCGCCATATTCGCATACAGGGTGAAGCGCCGCGCAAAGAGCGCTTGCTGGGCGGGCGTTTCCTGCTGGAAAGTGACGCCGATGCGATAGCGTTTAGCCAGCACGGTTGGCGCAACCCTGGCATGATTTTACCGCGCAGTGAGTTGCAATCGCTCGGTTACCGCTTGCAAGAAGAGCAATTGCAACGGCTGTACACCCTGTACCCGGATGCCGTTACCGGTACCGAACCGAGAGTGCAGGTGTTGTTGGCTGACATTACCGAGCTGGAGTTTCGCTACCTGGTTGGCGAGCGCTGGGAAGAGCGTTGGGCGGACTCGCTCTGGCCTGCGGCAGTTCGGGTGCGCTTGCTGCACGCCGAGCTGGGGGAAATAGAGCGGGTGATTCTGTTGCCGGACGGCAATGTGCAGCCGGCGGAGACCATCCGATGAACGATCTGCAACGACAGCAAGGCGTAGCCCTGATCATCGTGCTGTTGATTGTGGCCATTGCTGTGGTGATTGCGACATCAATGAGCGGCCGCTTGCAGCTGAATTTGCAGCGGCAGCTGAATATGCAGCAGCAGCAGCAAGCGTTTTGGTACGCTATGGGGGCAGAAGCTTTTGCCCGTCAGGTGCTGCGCCGCTCTTTACAGGGGCAGGAAACCAGCCACTTGGGGCAGGACTGGGCCCTGCAGGGGGCGCAATTGCCGGTACCGGATGGTACCATCAGTGGAGTGATCACGGATCTGCGTAGTTGCTTTAATCTGAATGCGCTTTATCAGGCGCCGGCTGCGGCCGGGCAGGTACAGACCGAAGCAACGGTTGAACAACAAAGCTTTCAGCGTTTGCTGGAGTTGGTGGCAGCAGATTTGTCGATGCCCGCTGAATACCTTATGGCGCGGGTTGCCGACTGGCTGGATGACGATAGCTTATTGCGCACAGCTGGCAGTGCCGAAGATGACGATTATGCGGCTTTGCCTTTTCCGTACTATACCGGCAACACCCTGATGGGGTCGGTCACAGAGCTGCGGGCCATTTTGGATGTGACACCGGATGATTACAAATTGCTCGAACCCTATGTGTGTGTGATCCCGGATGAGCAACAGCTGCGCATCAATGTGAATACGCTAACCGAGGAAACGGCGGTGTTGTTAAGTGCCATTATTGCCGAATTGGATCCTTCAGCGGCGCTGGAGCTTATTGCCAGTCGTCCCGACAATGGTTTTAGCAGTATTGACGAGTTTTGGGGCTCAGGCCCCCTGGCTGGTATTGAAGTGGAAGAAAGTATTAAAGAGCTGGTGACGGTCCAGTCGGACTATTATCGATTAACAGCCCGAATTGGCTATCAGGAGACTGGCATGCAGATGCAATCAATCCTCAAAGTGCAGGATGGTAAAGGTGTGACTGTGCTGGCCCGGCGTTTAGGAGGTGCAGGATGAGTGAACAATTGCTGATCCGTCTTGGCAGCCGGGCTGAGCAAGCCGTCAGCTGGTTGGTATGGTCCGCCCCGGCGCAGGAGATCATTGCCTCCGGCGACCTGCCGTCGGCCTATGCCTTAGCACAACTGGCCGAGCGGCTGGGCCCCCGTCCGGTACTGGTCCTGGTGCCTGCGGCCGATGTGGTGCTAAAAGAGGTGGCTCTGCCGGCCAAGCCCAGTCGGCAGATCCTGCAGGCCTTGCCGTATATGCTGGAGGATGATGTCACCGAAGACATTGAACAGCTGTGGTTGGCGCTCGGTGCAGTGCGTAAAGACGACGCGCAGTATCTGCAGCAAGTGGCGCTTTGCAAAAAAGCTCAGCTTGAACAATGGCTCAGCTGGCTGACCGAGGCAGGTTTTCAACCACGCCAGTTGGTGCCGGATGCGTTGTTGCTCCCGACGGAGTCGTTGCCAGCCGCCATTGAGCTAAACGGCAGCTGGTTGCTGCGCCAGGGCGATTGGCAGGCGACCAGCATTGAGCAGGATTGGTGGCCGGATTATCTGGAACTGGCGGCTTTGCCAGAACTTACCAGCTACAGCCCATGGCCAGGCTACATTGCCCAACCGCATCAACTGGCTGAGCCAGAGTTGCCGTTGGCACTGCTCGCCCGGCAAGCACAGCAGCCAGTGCTTAATTTGCTGCAGGGTGAATACGCGCCCAAGCGAACCATCAACAGAAGCTGGCAACTGTGGCGGCCCGCTGCTGTGCTGGCTGGTATTAGCCTGACCTTGTATCTGACCCTGACGGCCGTGGAAGGCTGGCGCTATGGTCAGCAAGCAAGAGCCCTGCAACAACAGGCGGTGCAAACCTATCAGGCGGCTTTCCCCGGAGAGTCGGTGGTAAATTTACGCACTTTGGTGCAGCGCAAACTGCAGCAAGCTGGCTTGTCGCAGCAAGAGCAGCACTTTTTAGCCTTGTTGCTGGATTTGCAGAACAACCTGGCCAGCGTAACGGATATGCAATTGGATAATCTGCGCTTCGATGCCAGGCGTACCGAGCTGCGTTTTCAGGCCAAAGCCGAAGGGTTTCAAAGTTTTGAGCGACTAAAAAACCAGTTGGAACAAGCCGGCTATCAGGTCGATCAAGGGGCTTTGAGCAACGATGGCAGCAAGGTTCAGGGCACGGTTAGTATGAGGAAAGCAGCATGAAGCAGCAACTGCAGCAGCAATTTCAGCAATGGTGGGGGGGGCTGCAGCAACGTGAGCAACGGCTGATGCTGGCGTGCGGCATTGCTGTGCTGGTGTTTGTATTTTATTACCTGATCTGGCAGCCGGTGCATCAAAGCAAAGCGCGCAATCTACTGGCGTTGCAGCAGGCCGAACAGCAATTGGACTGGTTGCACTCGGTGATGCCACAGTTGCAACAGGCCGGTGGCTCGGTGGAACGCAGCAGCGGCAGCTTGTCGCAGGTGCTGACAACCAGTGCCCGTCAGCATGGTATTCGCGTCAGCCGGATGCAGCCGCAAAATCAGCAAATGCAGCTGGTGCTGGACGATGTGAGCTTCGAACAATTGGTTAGCTGGTTGCATGCACTGCACTATCAGCACGGTTTGCAACTGGTGAATCTGGATGTCAGCGCGGCCAACCAGCCGGGCATGGTGCAGGTGCGACGAATTTTGGTTGAATAAGGTTATGTCGATAAAGAAACTGCTGGTCGTGGGGGTAGTGAGTTATTTGTTGTGCCTGCTGGTGTTAACCCCTGCCAGTTGGTGGCTTAAGCTGGCACCGCTGCCAGCCGGGCTAAAGTTAGGGCCAGTGCAGGGTACTGCCTGGCAAGGCCGGATTCAGGTACTATCGTATCAGGGCCTGGAGCTACGGCAAGTGCAGTGGCAACTGAGCCCCTGGCGCTTACTGACCGGCCGGCTGGCAGTGCAATTGCAAGCCGGTGAGCTGGCAGAGCTGGACCAGGCTTATATCAAAGGCCAGTTGCGCTATGGTTTCAGTGGTTTGCAGTTGCAAGATACGCTGTTGCGCTACCCGGTGCGTGAACTTGCGCCTATGCTGCGTTTGCCGCTGCCGGTTGGGGCCGACGGCACCCTGATGCTGGATATCGAACAGTACCAGCAGGGTGCTCCCTGGTGCAAAACCCTGAGCGGCCAGGCCAGCTGGCAAGAAGCACGGTTGCAACCGCCGACCGGCTGGATTGATCTGCAGCATATTTTTGCCAGCCTGGCCTGTGATGATGGTGACTTGGTGCTGATCACCGATGGCCAAAATCCATTGGGACTGGATGTGACTGCCAGGCTGCAAGCGGCAGGACGTTTCTCGGTGGATGGTACCTTAAAACCCGATGCCTCGATGCCGGAAGAAGTGCACCAGGCGATGCAGTTTGTTGGTGCCCCCGATGCCGAAGGCCGGTTTCGGATCCGCTTTTAGTATTTCAGCAATGAATGCCCGCTATCAAGCGCAATCAGCAGCGAAATGAAGCGGGCTTTGCTAGGCTAGGGGTTTTCCGCTTTTGTTGCAGGAGACTCTGATGATCCCAGCCCCCCAATTCTTGTCTTTTACCCCGCCGCGCCGCATCTTGATGGGGCCTGGTCCGTCCGATGTGTATCCCGAGGTATTGGCTGCCCAGGCCAGGCCGACCGTTGGCCATTTGGATCCATTGTTTATTGGCATGATGGATGAGCTGCGCAGCCTGCTGCAGTATGCTTTTCAAACCGAAAACCCGATGACGCTGGCCGTTTCTGCACCGGGCTCTGCCGGTATGGAAACCTGCTTTGTAAACTTGCTGGAGCCGGGTGATACGGTGCTGGTATGCCGTAATGGTGTGTTCGGTGAGCGCATGCGGCAAAATGTCGAGCGCTGCGGTGCCAGCGCCATTGTGCTGGATTTTCCCTGGGGCGAGCCGGTGGATCCCGCCGTGGTGGAGCAGGCATTAAAAAAGCACCCGCAGGTGCATTTCCTGGCGTTTGTCCACGCCGAAACTTCAACCGGCGCACTATCGGATGCGCAGGCGCTCTGTGCTTTGGCGCAGCGTTTTGATTGTTTGTCCATTGTTGATGCGGTGACCTCGCTGGGCGGGGTGGAACTTAGAGTAGACGCCTGGGGCATCGATGCGATTTATTCCGGCAGCCAGAAGTGCTTGTCCTGCGTACCGGGTTTATCACCGGTGTCCTTTTCCCCACGCGCGGTAGCGCGGATGCAAAACCGCACGCAGCCGGTGCAGAGCTGGTTTTTGGATCAAAGCCTGGTGATGGGTTACTGGAGCGGTAGTGCTAAACGCAGTTACCACCACACCGCGCCGGTCAATGCGCTTTATGCGTTGCATGAAAGCCTGCGCCTGCTTGCCAGCGAAGGGCTGGAGCACGCCTGGCAACGCCATGCCGCCATGCATCAGGAGCTGAAAACTGGGCTGCAAGCGCTGGGACTGAACTTTGTGGTCGATGAAGCTCACCGCTTGCCACAACTGAACTCGGTGTGGATCCCGGCCGGAGTCAATGACGCCGAAGTGCGCAGCCGCTTGCTGCAGGATTACAATCTGGAAATTGGCGCAGGTTTGGGCGATTTAGCTGGCAAAGCCTGGCGCATCGGCCTGATGGGCTATGGCGCAAGGCGGGAAACTATTGCACTTTGCTTAAAAGCGCTGTCGGATGTGCTGAGTGAATAAGCGGTGTGATTGAGACATTGCAGCAGCAGAGGTGACCCCGCAAGTAGATACTTAGCCTAATGCTGTATCAACATAGCAAGCTGGGCCAGCAACAAGCGCACAAGGGGTAACTTGTGCGCTTGCGTTTCGCTATAGCAGGACGATTAGAAGCTTAAACTAACGGTAAAGCTGGCAGTTCGGCCAGCGCCAATCAGGTAAGCCCCTTCACTGCCACCGGTGATGTAGCTTTTGTCGGTCAGGTTGTTCAGCACAAAAGCCAGGTCCACGCCTTGGAATAAACCGCCGTTGCCAAGCGATTTTTCATAACCAAGGTAGGCATTGTAAATGGTGTGGCCGGAAATGCTGTCGCGGTTCCAAACCTCACTGCCAGCAGCGTTGAAGCTGTGTTTGGCAGCACCGTAGTAACTGCCGGTGTACTTGCCGCTAAAACCTGCCCGGTAGTTACCGTCGTGGTAGTTCAGCGCCACCGACAGCATCTGCTCCGGAATACCGGCAATCTTATCGCCTTTGCGGTAGTCTTGCACCAGCACCGGCTCACCAGCCGGGTTTACTTTACTGGTCAGTACATCTTCCGAATACTCGGCCTTATTCAGCGTCAGGGAACTGGTCAGGCTGAGGTTCTGGCTTAAGCGCCAGCTCAGGCTGCTTTCCAGACCGCGGGCACGGACACCTCCGACGTTGTCAAAATTACCATCCCCGGCTGCCAGATAATTCGGAGTACCATCTTCTGCTGTCGCGTAGCGCAGCAGCACCACCCGGTCATTGAAACGGACATTGTAGAGTGCGGTAGAGATGCTGAAGGTATCACCAAAGTAACGCAACCCAAGATCCATATTGGTGGCAGTTTCCGGACGCAAGTCCTGTAAATCTGCCGCTTTCTGGCTTTCCAAAATACTGTCGGCAATGGCTTTGAAGTTTTTTGAATAACCGGCGAACACTTCCAGCCGGTCCGTCAAACCATACACCAGGCCAGCACTGGGTAACCAGGAGGAGTCGCTGTCCAGGCTGTCTTTACCCCGGCCATTGAGGTTATCGGTACGGCTGATATCCACCAGGTACTTTTGCAGGCCAAGCGTCAGCTGCAAATCACCAAAGGTCATGTGATCCTGCAGGTAAAACTTGGCGACTTTGTGGCGGTAATCATCATCAAAGTGCACCCAGTACGGGCGTTCATCAAAGTGGTGGTAGACTTGTGGGTCAATGACTTCATGCCAGTCTCGGGTTTGATTGCGCTGCTGCGATTCCAGCCAGAGACCGGTACGCAGCCGGTGGGTGCCGAGCTCCCAGCTCAGGTTGGCGGTCGCGCCATAACGGCTTTTGTCGTAGTGGGTATGACGGTACGATGACACCCGTTTCGCACCGGGCTGGTCGTTATTGCCATCCAGGATCGGATTACCGGCACTGTCGACATGGGTGTAGGTGGTTTGGCTGGCACCACTGCCTCGTGCAATGCGATTGCCATTGGCATCGGCGGCAAACACCTGATAAGGCGGCAGCCAGTCACCGCGGCCATTTTGCAGGTGCAGGTAAGGGGTGATATCCAGCTCCAATGCATCGGTCAGATAAAATTCGCCTTTGAGATAAAACAGGGTGTTCTCCCGCAGCGTCGACCAGGCCTCGGCAAAGTTTTGATCGATATCCGGATCGCCGGTCCAGACGTTGGTCAGGCCATCCCAGCGTGGGGTTTTGTTAAAGTGCGCCAGTGAGACCGGTTGGTAGTTGTCCTCATGGGCGTCGTTGTAGGACAAACGAGCAGTGAAGCGGCTATCAGTCAGTTCGGTGACACTTTTAAATTCAACATGCAAACGATCGGCATGGCCATTGCTGCCAGATAACATCCAGCGGTTATTAAAGCTGTCGGACACGCTGAAATAGGCACTGGTATGGCCAAACAGCTCACCGGTATCGAAACGTGCAAAGTAACGGCGGGCATTGTGGCTGCCGGTGGTGTAAGCAAAGCGGGCACCACGCTCCAGCTCAGGGTTGGCCGAGACAAAATTGATGGTGCCACCCAGCGCATCCAGTGAGGCAGAAGCAATATCGGCACTGCCCTGGCCTACTTCAACAAAACGGGTATTTTCAATATCCAGAAAACGGTTGGCTTTGCTGCCACCGGCATAGGCCGAGCCACCATTCGGGATGCCATCAATGGTGATGCCAAGCTGCTGATCGGCCCGGTCAATCACAAAACCACGCATACTGATGGTGGTGGTGTAGTCATCACCACCAAAGGCATCGCCCTGGCCGACATTGATACCCGGCAGATGGTCAATCAAATCCATCACATTGCCTATCGGTGCCTGTTGGTTTTTCATGCTGTCATCGGTACTGTTGTTGGCATAGCTGACCCGTTTTCCCAGTACAGAAATGACTTCCATCGCTTCGTCTTGTGCTGTTTGCTGCATTTCACCGGCATAAGCGGTGGCGGATGTTAAAGCGGCGATAATCGCCAGGCTGAGGCGTTTGGTTTTAAAATACTGCACGAGGCTCTCCGTCTGAACATGAATTGTGTTTGTGGTTATCATTATTTTGTGGTCGGATCAGATCCCGACGGCGGAGCAGTATGGCGGCTGAAGATGACAGTTTTGTGAATTGTGCGGAATACTTTTTACTTTAGATTATCATGAATTGTTATAGTGTAACTTTTTGTCTGCAGTGTCATCCGATTGTCATTTTTGTTGGTCAGACTGCGCGATTTAAGCCGAAGCGGAGAGAGGCATGATGAGCAAGCGATGGGTTCCAGGCTGGGGTTTGGGGTTGAGTCTTTGGCTGTTGCTGGGTTGCCAGCAACTGGTCGCTCAACCAGAACAGAGGATGGAGTGGGTTGAGCTGGGGCCCCGGCCGGCATACCTGGTAGCGCAGTTGCCTGACGGGGCATTGAAGCAACAGTTGCAGCGCTGTCAGGGGCCTTTTCAACCGCATGATTTTTCCATTGGCCATCGTGGTGCGCCGCTGATGTTTCCGGAGCATACCGAGGCGTCCTACCGGGCCGCTGCACAGATGGGGGCTGGCATTTTAGAATGCGATGTCACCTTTACCCGCGATCGGCAACTGGTGTGTCGCCATGCCCAGTGTGATTTGCACCAGACCACCGATATTTTAGTGCGCCCGGAGCTGGCAGCGCGTTGCAGCGAGCCTTTTAGTCCGGCCGATGCGGCAACTGGTCAGCAAGCCAGTGCCCGCTGCTGTACCAGTGATATCGATTTGGCGGAGTATTTAACGCTGTGCGGCAAAATGGATGGGGTTAACCCCGCTGCAACGACGGCACAGCAGTATCTGCAAGGCACTGCAGACTGGCGCACCGATCTGTATGCCGGTTCCTGTCCGGCGGTGTTGTCGCATCAGCAAAGTATTGCATTGTTTCAGCAACTGGGCCGAAAAATGACGCCGGAACTCAAAGCCGCCGAAGTGCCGATGCCGTTTCAGGGGCAGTACAGCCAGCAGCAGTATGCCCAACAGTTAGTGAATGAGTACAAAGCCGCCGGCGTACCGCCGGAGCAGGTGTTTTTGCAATCGTTCGACTGGCAGGACATTCTGTATTGGCTGCAGGCAGAGCCTGAATACGCCAGGCAAGCAGTCTGGCTGGATGGCCGCTATGAAGACCCGGCCTTTGATCCGATGCAGCCTGACAGCTGGCAACCCGCTATGGCAGAGCTTAAAGCCGCTGGGCTGAACATTATCGCGCCACCACTTTGGGTACTGGTTACCAGCCAAGATGGGCAGATCCGGCCCTCGGCTTATGCCAAAGCGGCGCGCGCTGCTGGTTTGGAGATCATCAGTTGGACGCTGGAGCGTTCCGGCCGGCTGGATGAAGGCGGCGGCTGGTACTATCAGAGCATTGCGGATCTCACCACCGATGACAGCGTCGCCTTGCAACTGTTGCATGTGTTGGCGCAGGAGGTCGGTGTCATCGGCGTGTTCTCCGATTGGCCGGCTACCACCACCTTGTATGCCAATTGCATGCTGTAGGGTTGTAGATGGCAGAGATAAATAGATGTCTGGATGTCTTTTTATAGCTGAACCATTGCCAGTTTGTCGCGGATCCGGTATCGTATCAGCCCTAAAAGCCGCTGCCAGTCTGGGTTGGCAGCGGTTGCAACACAACGAGGCAAGCGTATGCGGCATGAGATCTGGCAACAGTTAAAACAGGAAGCTTTTGA
Source organism: Alkalimonas mucilaginosa (assembly GCF_036327005.1). NCBI lineage: Bacteria > Pseudomonadati > Pseudomonadota > Gammaproteobacteria > Alkalimonas > Alkalimonas mucilaginosa. Next base: position 65,949 of record NZ_JAUGZK010000012.1, on the reverse strand, counting down.
GCTGGTTACCAAAGAGCCTTTGCTCGCCAGTCATGTCTATTCCAGTGTGCTGAATCACGATTGCCTGGGTTCGGCGCTTAGTTTTATTGTCGCCAACAAGTTGTCCGATGCGGTGGTGTCTGCTTTTACCATCCGGGAGCTGTTCGATCAGGCCTTTGTCAATTGCGACGAGATGCTGACCCATGTCGCTCATGATATCAAAGCGGTGTTGGACCGTGATCCGGCAGCCGACACCTACCTCAATGTGCTGTTGCATTTAAAAGGCTTCCACGCCATTCAAACCCACCGGCTGGCGCATTGCTTATGGCGGCAAAATCGCAAAGAGCTGGCGCGCTTTCTGCAAAGCCGCTGCTCGGAAGTGTTTGGTGTCGATATCCACCCGGCCTGCCGCATTGGCCACGGCCTGATGTTCGACCATGCCACCGGCATTGTGATCGGGGAGACGGCCGAAATTGGCAACAATGTGTCGATTCTGCAGGGCGTCACCTTAGGCGGTACCGGCAATCAGCAAGGCGATCGCCACCCAAAAATCCGTCCTGGCGTGATGATAGGGGCGGGTGCCAAGATCCTTGGCAATATTGAAATTGGCGAAGGCGCCCGTATTGGTGCCGGCTCGGTGGTGTTGGATGCGGTCCCGCCGCATACCACAGCCGTTGGGGTGCCTGCTAAAATCATTGGCAGCAGTTGCGAGTGCCCGGCCGAGTCGATGGATCAGAACTTTTTGCACAGTACCGTCATTTCAAAATAGCAGCACAGCGTTCTGTGGCATACACCCCATCGGCCAGTATCTGGTGATTTACCAGCAACTCCCCGACCACAGCATTTCTATCATCCGTATGCACCATGAACATGAGGATTGGTTTAGCCAGGCATGCTGAGCTGTTGTTCCTGCTGGCGTTTCTAACGGCCTTTCAAGCTGAGTTATGACCTGAGTCATGGCCTAAATGCTTTCGAAATGCTAGGCTAATCAGCAAACCAGTGCCATGCCGGCGCCAGGCCGGCATGGCTAATTCCCCCAATCTGAAGGAGAATGCCTTATGACACAAATGGATATCGGTATCACCAAGGCGGATCGTGAGACCATTGCCGAGAGCCTGAAACACCTGCTGGCGGATACCTACACCCTGTATTTGCAAACCCACAACTTCCACTGGAATGTCACAGGCCCACAGTTTCGTGAACTGCACCTGATGTTTGAAGAGCACTACACCGAGCTGGCGGTAGCGGTGGATGATATCGCCGAGCGTATTCGTACGCTGGATGTCGCTGCGCCTGGTACTTACAAAGAGTTTGTCCGTTTAAGCAACATCAAAGAAGTGGATGGAGTACCGGCTGCCAAAGAGATGGTTGCTCTTTTGACTCAAGGCCATGAGACCATAGTGCGTACCTGCCGTGAGGTATTAAAACATGCCCAGGCCGGGGATGATGAATCCACCGCTGCGCTGGCTTCCGATCGGATGCGGGTGCATGAAAAAACCGCCTGGATGTTGCGGGTGCTGAATAAATAAGCCAGCAGCGCTGCAGCTGCCGTTGCCGTCGCTGATTTTGGCTATACTCCAACTAGCCAGGTCAGCAGGCATGGCTTGAACGGCTGACAAGAGGCCTTATTGCATGGACAACCAGCTACGGCAAATTATTGAAGGAGTCGCCAACACCAGGGGCGAGGCTTTCTTTCAGGCCATGACTTTGCAGTTAAGCCAGGTGATCAAGGCCGATTTTGTCTTTATTGCCCGTTTGGATCATGCGGCCTACAGCTCACAGACCCTGGCCCTGGTGGTGGATGGCCAGTTGGTCGATAATATGGAGTACTCACTCGAACACACCCCCTGTGCCAATGCCGCGGATGACAGTTATTGCATCTACTCCAGTGGTATTCAGCAGCTGTTCCCGCAAGATCAGTTGTTGGTTGATCTTGGCGTTGAAGCTTATGTTGGCACGCCATTGCATGATTTGCAGGGCAAGGTGATGGGCATCGTAGTGGCCATGTACCGCCAGCCGGTGTCTGAGCCGGAGCAGGTCACTACCCTCTTTACCATTTTCAGTGGTCGTATAGAAGCCGAAATGGAGCGACTGGACTTTGAGCGGCAGTTGCAGCAGTTGAATCAGCAATTGGAGCAGAAAATCAAACTGCGCACAGCTGATTTGGAGCAGGCCCTGGCGGATATCCAAACCATGCAGCAGCAACTGGTGGAGTCGGAAAAACTGGCGGCACTGGGGCAGTTGGTATCGGGCATAGCGCATGAGGTCAATACCCCGCTTGGCGTGGCCGTGACAGCTCAGGGCATTGTGGAACAAAAGTTCCAGTCCTTTGCATTGGCAGTGCGTAGCAACCAGCTCAGTAAAAAGGCGGTGCAGCAGTATTGCCTTGCGATGGAGCAAACGTTGCCATTGCTCACCAGTAACTTGCAGCGGGCGGCGGATCTTATCCAAAACTTTAAACGGACTTCGGCCGATCAACATTCATCCGAGCAGCATCAAATCGGCATTGCGCATTACTACCGGCAGATTTTAGCCACCTTAACAGGTATTACGGACCAGGCTGGTGTTGAAATCCTGCTTGAGGCAGATCCTGCCTGGCGGGTGACCACGGTACCTGGCAGCCATGTGCAAGTGCTCTCCAATCTGGTGTTCAACAGCCTGCAACATGGTTTTGCCGGTCAGCCTGGCCCGCATAAAATTACCATTAAGGTACGGCAGCAGGACGATGGCTATTGGGTGCAGTACCGGGATAATGGGTGTGGCATCAGTGACGAAGTCCGACGCCATCTGTTTGAGCCTTTTTACACCACAGCCCGGGCGCAAGGTGCCAGCGGGCTGGGACTATCCATTTTGTACAATCTGGTCACTGGGCAACTGGGTGGTAAAGTCCAGCTACCGGCTACTAAGCGGGGCTTTGCATTGGATTACAGTTTTTGCGATTTGCAGCCATAAGCTCCACTACCCGCTGATCTCAAACTGAGTCATCCGACGCAAACTGCCGCGTTAAATCGGTGAGTTGCTGCAGTTCCAGGGTTTTCTGCTGTACTTTTTGCTGCAAAAGGTAGATCCCATACAGGCACAGCGGGGACGCCACCAGGCTGTAAAACAGCAGTAAGTCCATCGGGGTTAACGCCGGTTGCCAGGCCGATAACAGCCAGAGCAGCGCGGTAAATAGCAGCAGCGCAGCGCAGCAATACTGGTTGTAACGGTAGTAGCGCAAGCTAAGCTGACAGCTGCGAAGCCGGAACTGCAGCAAGCCGTGGCTGCTCCAGTTGTCGTACGCCAGGATTGGCCGGTGCACCTGCCAACTGATGTAAACCGCACCGATGGCACCCAGCCCAAGAAAAGTGGCTGCTATATAGCCCAGCCAATTCGGCATGCTAAGCAGCAACCAACAAGCGCTGGCAGCCATCACCAGCGCAGCCAGGCACTCCCCGATCATCAGCACCCGTTGCTGGTGCTGGCGCTGGCTGGCCTTGGCTAAGTCGGCGGCGTTCGGTGGGGGAACGGCTGTGGCCGGCTGTTGTTGCCAGCTCGCTTTGAGGGCCATGAAATCACTATCATCGGTCATGTTGCATCAACTCCATCAATTCAGTTTTAGCGCGGTTCAGCCGTACCCGGACTGTGCCTGGATTCAGCTGCAGAATGTCTGCAATCTCCGGCGCATCCATATCCTCCATCGCCAGCAGGATCACCTGCCGGTTGGCCGGTGATAAACGGCGTACTGCCTGCATCAGTTGCTGGCTTTGCTGGCTGGTACTCACCTCGTTGGACGGGCAGTCCTGCAGCAACAGCTGTTCCGTGTCTGCATCCAATGGCTGCCATTTGCTGCGCTGCGCCCGGGCAATGTGATCGACGGTGACATTGTGCACAATCCGGAACAGGTAAGCGCGCGGCTTTTCTGCAGCTTGCAGTCGGGTCATCGACTGATGCAGTGCCAGAAAAATATCCTGTTTCAGATCCTCTCTGGCGGCAGCATTGGCTTCAGAAGCCAGCAAGGTGCGGCTGATAGCACCCTGATTGTCTTGCCACAGTTGCAGTAAAAACTGCTCTGGCGTCCATTCGTTGTTATCGGTTCTGTTCAAAAAATCCCCGTTGCCCACGCTTTTGTTGTTCTTTGTAACGACTCAGTTGTTAGCTAGTCAGTCTGCCTGATACGGCGAAGTGTTACATAAAAAAATAAAAAAAATGTTGTAACGCTTCGCAGCTACCGCACGACTTCACAAGAAAATACACCCAACTAGATTCAACTACAGGAACCTCAGGATGAAAAAATCAGTATTAGTTTGTTTGCTGGCTGCTTTGTCGATGGCGCAGCTCGATGCGGAAACAGTGTTGTATCACAATGCGACGTTAATCAATCCTGCTACTGAGCAGCAATTAAACCATGGCTGGCTGTTGGTGCAAGATGGTCGAATCGTCAAGATGGGGCAGGCGCAGGCAGACGGCTTACCTGCAGCCAACAGGCAAATTGATTTGCAGAAACACTATGTGCTGCCAGGTCTGATTGATGTGCACCTGCACTTAACGGCCGGGCCACACCGGGTTGAAATGCGGGATGGCACGCCAGTAATTACCATGAAAGGTCATAGCGAAATCACCCGCTATCATGCGCTTAGCACCCTGGCAACCGGAGTAACCACAGCCTTTAGCCCGGCCGGTGATCCTGTCGCCAATGCCGACTATGTCCAGCAGCAGCAAGCGGGGTATTGGCCTGGGCCGAGGCTGCATTACGCTGGCTATGTGTTTGAGCCAACGCCTATTCTGGGAGGCTCGGTTCACCCAACCGATGAGGCCAGTTGGCGGGCGGAGATTGCCAGCCAACAAGCCATGGGAGTGGATTACATCAAGCTGTATACCGGACTGACGCCGGGTGAAGTAGCCATGGGGGTACGGCTGGCGCGCGAGGCCGGGTTAAAAACAGTGGCGCACCTGGATGGTGTCAGTTGGCAATATGCGGCAGATCTCGGAATTGATGTATTAACGCATGCCCTGCCCACCAGTGCAGAGTTATTAACCGGCGCAGGCAGGGCGGCGTATCTGGCTGAGCGGAAAAATCCGTTTAACCAACGATTTATCTACAGCTGGTTCCAGCATGTCGACTACGACAGTGAGCCGATGCAGCGTTTGATCCAGACGCTGGCACAGCAGCAAACCCGGGTCGATTTAACTCTGGTGGTGAATGAGCTGTTTTACTTTGCCCGTGAGCTGGACGCGCTCTACCCTGAGGATGCGATGTGGGTGTTCCACCCCGAAACCCGCCGACGCTGGCGAGCTTTGATGGCGGGACCCAGCTATGACTGGAGCGCAGCAGACTTTGCCATTGCACAGCAACAACTGCCTAAAGTAAAAGAGTTTTTTAAACGCTTGTACGATGCTGGTGTGCCGCTGGCCATTGGCAGCGACAGCGTCAGCAGCGGTCCTTTCTTCCTGCGTGAATTGCAACTCAGCCAGGCTGCCGGCCTGAGCAACTGGCAGGTTTTGCAGCTTGCTACCGTTGGTGGTGCTCACCACTTGGGTCTTGCTGATACCGGTCAGCTGGCTGAAGGGTATCTGGCCGATTTTATTGTGGTTAGTGCCAACCCTGTCACCGATCTGAACGCATTGAGTACAGTGCACACTGTGGTGCAACAAGGCAAGCGCTGGCAGGTGGAGGCATTGAAAGAAAAACTAACCACCTTGAGCAGCCTTGAGTTGTGAACACTGAATGCTATTGGATAACTATTTATAAATCTGACAATGCACTGCAATGAAACGAGGAGAGACCCATGGGTACGATTGAAAACTTTTTTGCGACCATCCAACAAATGAATGCTGTTACCTTGCTACTGTTTGGCTTATTTTTTCTGCTGGTGTGGTTTTTACCCAGCCTGCTGGCCTTGCTATTTAACCGCCAGCATGCTGGAAAAATCGCTTTGCTGAATATCCCGGCCGGTTTCTCCTGGATTGCCTGGGTAGCCCTTTGCGTTTGGGCCGTTACCGGTAAACTTGGCGACAAGCTGGCTGCCAAGGCCCGCTTCAAGCCAGTTGCTTAACAACTATCCCGGCGGAGCGAAGCGTTCAGCCGGGATAAGGTAGGGCCAGGGAAGCACTTAGCTACAAAGCAACGCTTTCCCCTTCATTAAGAATATGCAGTGGCACCGTGCTTTGCATCTGCTGCTGCATATGCAGCAGGCGTAGCAGCGGTGAGTGCGAGCTGATATCACCCATCTGCCAGCTGGCATTGCCATAACCCCAGGGGATCATCACCTTGCACCCCAGCTCTTCGGCAGCGACCAGCGCGTCTTCCGGCGTAGTATGGACATTGCGATACCAGTCGCTGTGCTCCTCGTGATGGTAAGAGGCTATCGGCAGCAGGCAGATATCGATATCGCCATAGCGCTGCTGAATGTCGCGAAAATGCTCGGAGTAGCCGGTATCGCCGGCAAAAAACAAGGTATGGCCCTGATGCTCCACCACCCAGCCACCCCATTTAGCCCGGTCGTCATCATTAAAGAGCCTACGGCTGTTAAAGTGATGCGCCGGCACCAGATGCAGAGTTAGCTCACCCAGCTCGCTGCCGGTGTACCAGGCTTTTTCCAGCACCTGATAGCCACCTTTTGGTAGGTAATCGGCCATACCCAGCGGCACATAGTAGCGCGCCTCTGTGCCAATCTGGCGAATGGCAGCATGGCTAAAATGGTCGTAGTGCAAATGCGAGTAGAGCACAGCATCGGTGGCGGCCAACTGCTCGGCAGAAAGGCTTGGCGTATAAGGCCTTTTGATAATGCCGACCAAATGCGAGGCCCAATTAACCGGCCAATCGAACTGGCCGAATACCGGGTCAAACAGCAGTTGCTGGCCGTCCGGTGTTTTCACCAGAAAGCTGGCATGGCCCAGCCAGTGCACCGCAAAACCACTGCCAAGCTCAGGCACAGGTTGCTCGCCGTTGTACTGGCAGTTTTCACCATGGCTTTGGCAGGCAACCGCCGGATGGGCCGGGTAGCAATCTTCCTCGCAGCTCACCGGATACTCTCGCTCACCCAGGCGTATGCGGTACTGGTTGCGGTAACGCCCCTGGTATTTGCCTTCTTTCACCTGCACAATCACCGCTTGTTCGCTGATCAGTTGCTGCACGGTATTGGGGGTGCTGCAGGCCTGGAGGAGCAGGGCGCTGCCAAGCAGCAACCCCAGTGAGCCGAGTGTCAGTTTCATCCATCGTCCTTTTAAGTTCATTTTCATCGGGGCATAGGTTCCGTTTAGTACTGTCGTAATACCATGGCAGGCTTGCGGCTGGCAACCTGCCAGGCCAAAGTCGCCACTGTGCACCAACAAATGGCGAAGGTAATGGCTGCTGCCAGCAGGTAAAGCCAGGGGCTTTGGGTTACCCGTACACTAAAACCGGCCAGCCAGGCATCCAGTGCCAGATAGGTGGCCGGGATGGCCAGCATAGCGCTGATGGCCATTAGCTTCAGGTATTCATTGGCCAGCAGATTGACCAGATTGAAGGAGCCTGCACCCAGCACTTTGCGCATGGCCACTTCACGTGAGCGCTGCTCGGCGCTAAAGGCAGCCAGGCCAAACAAGCCAACGCAGGTCAGTGCTATGGCCAAGGCAGCGAAGATAGCGATGACGGTGCCCTGGCGCTGCTGGTTTTGGTATAACGCCGTGTAATCATCATCCAGCCAGCTTAAGCGGATATCCTGGCGCTGCAAGCGCTCGGTCAGCAGCTGCTCAATCTGCAGCCGGCTTTGCATGGCCTGCAGTGGGTCCAGTTGCAGCAGAATATGGCCGATGTGCATCGGCGAGCGGCCACATATCAGCAACAAGGGTTCGGGCTGGCGGGTGGCTGCACCCACCTGGACATCGGCAATAACGCCGACGACTGTAACGGTGAGTGCCAGATGGTTCTGCAACAGCCACTGCTGGCCAATGGCATCGGCAGGGTTGTTAAAGCCGGCCCGGCGGGCCAGGGTCTCGGTAATGATACCGGCAGCGGTGGCCTGGTCGTCGTGTTGCTGGTACCAATCGCTTTGGTAGTCGCTGCTAAAATCCCGTCCTGCCAGCAGCGTAAAGCCGGCAGTTTGCACGATATTAAAACCGGTGCCCAGCTGGGGAATGGGCGGCAAACTGGTATCCGCGGTCTGGCCAGGTAACTGAATCGACATCGCTTGCGAAATGGTGTCGGTCAGCTGCATATCCAGCAGGCTGGTACTTTGCACCCCCTCAATGCGTTGCAGGCTGCTTAGCAGGCTTTGTTGCTCGGCCCAAAACAAGTGCTCGTTGGCAATGCTGTGCACCAGCAGGCGTGCGTCGCGTTGATAGCCGGTATCTTGTTGCTGCAGCAGTTGCAGCTGTTGCTGCAACACGGCGGTAGCCACCAGCAGGCCAATGGCGATAGCGCCTTGCAGCACCAGCAGCCCTTTGCGCAGCCAGATGGCGGTGCTACCCCGCTGAAAATCGCCGCTCAGCACTTTTTTGGCATCAAAGGCCGAGATAAAAAGCGCCGGGTAAACACCGGCCAGCAGGCCTGTGGTCAGCACGGTCGTAAAAGCCAGACCACCAAAAGCACCCAGATAGTTCAGTGCCAGCGGGCGATTGACCAGGGCACTAAACCAGGGCAGCAGCAGTTCGACCAGGACCAGTGCCAGCAGACCAGCAGCGGCTGCAATCAGCAGGGATTCCAGCATAAACTGGGCAAACAGCTGCCAGCGGCTGGCGCCCAGGGTTTTGCGTACCCCAACCTCTTTGGCGCGCTGACCAGCACGGGCGGTGCTCATATTGATGAAGTTAATGCTGGCCACCAGCAGTAACAAAGCTGCCAACAGCAAGCCAATACCGATGGTGCTGGCCGAGCCATTGACTTTCATCTCAAAACTTAAGTTCGAGTGTAGGTGAATGGCCGTTAATGGCTGCAGCTCCAGCGCCATCATGGCCTGGCCCTGATAGGCCTGAGCATTCACCAGTTCAGTAAAATGCGCCAAAAAGGTGTCGAGATCCAGCCCGTTGGGGAGCTTAACGTAACTGTACACAGTATTTCGCGGCAGAGGGTGTGCATTGATTTCATCACTCAGGCGGCGCAGCGAATTCAGCCGCAGATGGCTCTGGGCCGGCAGCCGGTAAACGGCGGTTATTTGATGGTTGCTGCCATCAAGCTGCAGCTGCTTGCCCAGCACCTCGCTGTGGCCAAACAAGCGAATCGCCTCGTGCTCGGCCAGTGCCAGTCGATTGGGTTGGCTGAGTGCAGCCTGCAGATCGCCGCTTAGCACTTCCAACTGGAAGAAGTCGGTCAGATTGGCATCTGCCTGGAAAGCATGCGTCATGGCGATTTGCAGCGGCGAGCCTTCCAGTTGGATCAACACCTCTTCGCCAACCCCAGCCAGCCGGGTGACCTCAATGCGGGCATCGAAATCCTGCAGCAAAGCTTTCATGGCTGGGCTGGTCACCGGGAAACGTTGCTCCAGCGGTATAAAGGTTTGCTCCAATCGAAAGGTGTTGCCGGCATCGGGGTGCATCCGGTCAAAGCCTTGCTCGTGTTGCACAAAAAGTAAAATCAGCAAGGCAGCAGCCAGGCCAATGGCCAGACCACCTAAATTCAGTGCCAGGTGGGTTTTATGCCGCAGCACGGCCCGGACGCCGGTGGTCAGGTAATTACCCAGCATGGAAAGGGCGTTACGCATACTTCACCTCCGCTGCCGGGGCCAGAGCCCGCTCGCTGACAATCTGGCCATCCAGCATTTGCACCATGCGACTGGCGTAACGGGCTTCGTGCTCTGAATGCGTCACCATTACGATGGTGGTGCCTTCCTGATTCAGCTGGCGCAGCATCTGCATCACTTCTTCGCTGTTTTTTGAATCCAGATTGCCGGTGGGCTCATCGGCCAGGATCAGCGCCGGATTGATCACCAAAGCCCGGGCCACTGCCACCCGCTGTTGCTGGCCCCCGGACAGCTGCAAGGGCAGATGATCGGCACGGTGATCCAACTGCATCCGTTTTAAAATGGCTTCGACCCGTTGTTTGCGCTCGCCGGCGGCGATGCCCTGGTACTGCAGTGGCAGCTCAACGTTTTGAAAAACCGTTAGCTCATCAATCAGGTTAAAGCTTTGAAAGACAAAACCTAGCTGGTTTTTGCGCAGCTCCGCCAGTTGTTTTTCACGGAAGCGGGCAATGTCCTGGCCTTTAAAGTTGTACACGCCGTCGCTTGGGCTGTCCAGCATGCCCAGAATGCTTAGTAGGGTAGACTTGCCACAGCCAGACGGCCCCATAATGGCAACAAACTCGCCGGCTTCAATGGTCAGGTTGATGGTGTTCAGGGCTGTGGTTTCCAGCTCTGCAGTGCGAAATACCCGTTGGATTTTTTGTAACTGAATCATCGGATGGTCCTTAGCGTTGTAATTGAATGATATCGGCTTGTTGAAATTCGCGATAGCCGGAAGTAATAACTATGTCGCCTTCACGCAGCCCTTGGCGTACTTCCACCAGTTGGGCACTTTGCCGGCCCAGTTGCACGGCTTGTTTGCGGGCTGTGGCCGTGGTTGGCTCCAGCACATAGACAAAGTGACCACCGCCATCGCTTAAAAAAGGGCCCCGGGCAAGGGCCAGCACCGGGCTTTGCTGATCGTCCAACTGCAGCGTCAGGTTGACCGACTGGCCGCGTTTGGCCTGCAGCTGCTCGGGCAGGACAAACTCCAACTGGAACTGGTTGTTCACCACCCGGCTGTCGATGCGGCTTACCTGAAGCTTCAGTGGTTGCTGCTGCAAGGTAACCCGGGCGGTCATGCCCAGCTGAATGCGGCCCAGATAAAACTCATCGACACTGGCCACCAGCTTGTACTGATCGGGTTGGTCGATTTGGCCCAGTCGGCTGCCCGGCGATCGGGACTCGCCCACTTCGACATTAAATTCACTCAGATAGCCGCTGATCGGCGCCCGGACCAGCAGGTTCTGCACATTTTGCCGGGCAAAATCCAGATTGCGGCTCAGCATCTCGACGCTTTCCGACAACTGCTGCAACTGTAACTGACGAATGGTTTCTTCCTGTTGCTGGCGCTCGTGCGTCAGCTGCAAGCGGCTTTGTTGATAATGTAGCTCTTCGGTCAGGTTGTTCAGGTGCTCTTGTGCCAGCACACCCGTTGCAACCAACGGCTCACTTTGCTGCAAATGCCGTGTTAAGGTGGCAATGCGAAACTCAATATCCAGCACATCGCGCTGCAGGTTGAGGCGGTTGGTTTCAATGGTCATCTGGGTATTGCGCAGAAAGTTCATCTGCTCGGTGACCTGCGCTTCGCGGCTGATTAGATCAAGCTGCAGCTGGGTATTGGTCAGCTGCACCAGTGGCTGGCCTTGTTCAACATAGCTGCCTTGCTCCACCAGGCGCTGCTCGACCCGGCCGCCTTCGATTACATCCAAAAATACACTGTGCTGTGGCAGCACGGTCGCACGCAGCGCAATGCTTTCCTGCAGAGGCTGCGGCTGTACCACAGCGGTACTGACAGAGCTTATTGGCAGCTGCAGCTGCACCGAGGCATTGGCCTGGCTCTTGCTAAACCACCATAAGCCAGCGCTAAGCACCACAGCGACAGCCAGCAACCAGTAAGGGCGTTTCGAGCGGCGGCTAATTTTTTTATCCATGGTCACACTCCGTTCAATAGCATTGGCTGGATAAATACAAAGGCCATGCCAAATTAAATGCTTAATAAAAACAAATGCTTAATATTTACTGTCACGGAAAAGTGTCCGCTACTGGTACAGCCGACTGTCCGAAAATGAACACTTTCGTGTTGCGGGGTTCTGCTGTGACCTGGTTGGACGCTATCCGCCTCTTGCACGGGCCAGCAGTTTTGTTTAGGGTGACGATTACGTTTTGCTAACACCCTGATGCGACTCAAAGACGATGAACAATGCAGCCACAGTGCTCGTGCTGGACGACAATACCGACTTACTGACGGCGGCCAGGCTTTGCCTGAAACCTTATTTTGCCAAGGTGCTGACACTGCAGGATCCCAGCCAGCTGCAATCCTGCCTGCAACAACAGCCGGTGCAGTTGTTGCTGCTGGATATGAATTTTCAGCGGGATGTCAGCAGTGGCGAAGAGGGCATTTACTACTTGCAGCAGGCGCTCAAATGCCAGCCGGATCTGAAAGTGGTGATGATGACCGCCTACGCCGAGCTGCCACTGGCGGTGCGGGCCATGCAGTTGGGTGCCTGCGATTTTATTGCCAAGCCCTGGAGCAACGAGCAGTTGCTGCGTACCTTGCAAAAGCACAGTGGCGCGCAATCAAGCAACACCAAGCAGGGTGCCGCCCCGGCACCAGCGGTTTTATCACAGCCCACCGTGCCGATGCTGGGCCAAAGTGCTGCCATGCAGCAGGTACAGCGGCTGATTGAAAAAGCCGCTGCCACCGAGGCCAATATCCTGCTGCTGGGGGAAAGCGGTACTGGCAAGGCGCTGGCGGCTGAAGCCATTCACCAGGCATCTCCCCGCCGGCAGGGGCCTTTAGTCACAGTGGATCTTGGCGCTGTGCACAGCAATTTGTTTGAAAGTGAGCTGTTTGGCCATAAAAAAGGGGCCTTTACCGATGCCAAAAGCGATTATAGCGGCCGTTTGCGCCAGGCCAGTGGCGGCACCTTGCTGCTGGATGAGCTGGGCAATGTACCGCTGTCGCTGCAGGCCAAATTGCTGACAGCGCTGCAAAGCCGGGTGGTGGTGCCGGTTGGCAGCAGTCAGGGCCAGCCGTTTGATGCCCGGCTGATCGCGGCGACCAACGAGGATTTGCTGGCAAAAGTAGGGCGGGGTGAGTTCCGGCAGGATTTGTTGTACCGCATCAATACGGTGGAAATTTGTTTGCCACCACTGCGCGAGCGCGAGGGGGATATCCCGCTGTTGCTGGACTGGTACCTGACGTTTTACAGCGACAAATACCAGCAAAGCGGCCTGCGCATTCGGCCAAGCGATCAACGTCAGCTCTGCCGTTACCGCTGGCCTGGCAATGTGCGTCAGTTGGCGCATGCGGTTGAGCGGGCTGTGGTACTGGCCGAGCAGGGCGAGCTGGATTTTAGCCAACTGGAAAGCACCGCCAGCTCCGCACCTGCCGCTGCTGTTCAAAGCCCGGCGGGTGAAGATTTTATGCTGGGCTCTACGCTCGATTACGTTGAGCAAAAAACCATTGCCCAGGCGCTGCAGTATTATCAGGGCAACATCAGCCAGGCGGCAAAGGCGCTGGGCCTGACCCGGGCAGCTTTGTACCGGCGCATGGAAAAATACCAGTTATGACGCGCCTGTTGCTGCCGCTGAGTTTGCTGCTTGGCAGCGCCTTGCTGCTTGGCTGGTTGGGGCTGGCGTTCAATGCGGTCACCCTACTGCTGCTGTTGTTGCTGGGACTGGCTTGCTGGTTGTTGCTGCAACACAGCCGGCACCTGCAGCGGCAAACTTCGTTTTTGTTAAAGGCGCTGGCCAACCAGGATGTCAGTTTCCGCTTGCCGCAGCAGCCTGAATTGCAGGCGTTGTGGCAGCAGGTACAACAGCAACTGATGCAGAGCCGCCAGCAGGCCGAGGCCAGGGCGCAGTACCTCAATGCTTTGCTGACCCAGTTGGAAGTGGCGGTGCTGGAGTTCGATCAGCACAATGTGTTGCAGCAGGCCAACCCGGCAGCCGAACGCTTGCTGGGCAGCCCGCTGCTGGAGCAAGCCCGGCAGGGGCTTAGTGAGGATAGCCCTGGCTCCTTGCCGCTGTTGTGGCAAAAGCTGCAGCAACCACAAGCGCTGCAACAAGGCGAGCTGCTGTGGCAAAGCGAAGGGGGCCAGGACCGGCTGGCCTATAGTTTGGTGCAAAGCCAGCTGCTGGGCCAACCGCGTAAACTCTTGACCCTGCAAAGCATTCAGCAGCAATTGCTGGCGCAGGAAGTGCGCGCCTACCAGCAACTGACCCGTATTTTGACCCATGAAATCGCCAACTCCATCAATCCGATGGTGTCGCTGGCGCAAAGCAGCCTGGCGTTGTTGCCAGAGCCGGATAGCGTGCTGGATGCCGAGCGCCATGCCGACTTGCAACTGGCCAGCAGCACCATTGCCCGGCGTGGTGAGCACTTAAGCCAGTTTATTGCTGCCTTTAAAACCTTGAGTACTCCTGTGCAGGCGGAGTTGAGTGCTGTTAGCCTGGCCGACAGCCTGGCGCGGGTGCAGCGTTTGCTGCAGCAGCAGCTTGCCGGTATCGAGCTTTGCACCGTGCTGCCGGCGGAGCTGCCGCCACTTTGGCTCGACCCGGCGCTGCTGGAGCAGGTGCTGATTAATCTGCTGAAAAATGCCGCCGAAGCGCTGCAGGACATTTCGAAGCCGCCTATGAAGCCACGGATTGAATGCCGGGCGCATTACCAGCATCCCCACTGGTTGCTGGATATCACCGATAACGGCCCTGGCATTACCGCGACTGCCGCCGAGCAGTTGTTTGTGCCCTTTTTTACCACCAAGGCCAGCGGCTCCGGCATCGGCCTGAGCCTGGCCCGGGCCCTGATGCAGGCGCAAGGGGGCGAATTGCGCTACCTGCCCAGGCCAGAAGGTGCCTGCTTTCGGTTGCGGTTAAGTTAATGCCGGGCAGAGGTTTGAACATCTGTTGTTCGCTCATAACGCTGATTAACCCTGTGCCAGAAGCGGATATTTTTAGTATCTCATCCGAGACTTAATCACTGTGTTTATTTATCCAGTACGTTGATAAAGCTACCAGTTCTTTGTTATAGGGGTTGACCCGTATTTACCGCTCGCACTGACATCAATTGTACCTATAAGTTATTGTGAACCTTAAGATAACAGTGTAGTGTTCTGTATGGAAAATTGGCAAAGACAGGTTGATCCGTGTTTAACTACGGGTCGACCTGCCGAATAAGTGTTAAATGCTCAAGGTGCGCATGAAAGAATTGCATGAAATCATAAATGAAGTGAAAGATGAGAAAAGCTTCTTAGATTTTGCGAAAGCACTAATCAAGGATCTTCAGGCTCATGAGGGTAAGTCGGTAGACGAGTTGGGTTTTTCGGGAGATTGGGTAAATAAAGATATTTCTGGGTTCTTAGAATCAGCCGTTGCCTGGGCAGAGGGCTCTGATTTTGGTGTTGGGCAAGAGCCTGCGCTTCAGTCAAACAAATGGAAGCAGTTCGCGGTGTTTTTGTATTGCGGAAAAATATATGAGTAGTCCCGCATTTAACAAGTCGTGCCAGTCCGAAAGTTTGTTCCGTGGCTCTTTTTGTGCCGGCCGCTACGCTGGCACAAAACGCCACTCCACAAACTTTCGCTGCACTCAGTGTTATGAATCAAGGCTAGTCCATGTACATATTTGAGATAATAAAACCCGGTACTTGGCTTGTCAGTGATGACCGAAAAAAATCCCAATCCTCCGCACTTACTTGCTAGTGATCAAGGTGTATTCAAGTGGGGTGAGACATGGAAACAATGGGCTGAAGCTTTTCCACAAGGGCGGGCTGTGTTAACAGAGATGAGTGGTCATTTTGTGCAGTTTGACGAGCCGGAATTAGTAATTAGTGAACTTACCCTAATTATTGAGCGGCTTATAAAACACTAACAATGCGTTCAAATCGTTCGCTTCGCTCACTGGGACTGGCTAAAGCCCGTCTTTTAGCTTAATCGTTAAGGCAACACATGTGGTCAAACATTTTCCAGGAACGACTCACCAACTACGAAAAATTGGTTCTGGCTGGCTCCCTAATATTGTCCGCAGTACTGTTCTCTTACGGAGTGTGGGCTATGGTTTCTGGAATATGTCATGTCGGCGGGAGAGGTAATCCACCCATTGGTACGATAGTTACTTTCCACGGTCTAGAAGCAAGACTATTAAGTAATATTTATACGGGCGGTGGAATAGCAATATTTGCGCATGCTTTCTTATCTAAGTTGCATTACAGAATTCGTGGACGTCAATATGCGAAGCCGCTATTAGCGGTAGGCGTTCTTCTACTAGCATTTGGTATGTTTAGTTTGGTGGCGATATTATGTTTTCCGCTTATCCGAGAGTTTGTGCCTTAACAAAGCGTACTACTTAAAATTGGCATTGATGCTTTTTAACCTTAAAGGAATTTTTTCTATGCTTAAGCCGTATTTTTTAATGTTATCGCTGTTTGCTCTGCTGTTGTTGTCAGCCTGTTCTAAAAATCCTTATGAAAATTTTCCTGGCCTTTGGGAACAGCAAGTTGGTCAGCGTGTTGAGGTTATTGAAATTACCCAGCAAGGCGACACGTTTTTGCTAAACGATGGGGTGTTAAACGCCGATGACCAGAGTAATTCAAACAGCAAGGTAACAGTATTAACAAAAGCTGAGGGGCAGCTAACGGTTAGTACCGGTTTTGGCAGTATTACTTTTGCGCTTATCGACGCTGATACCTTGATTATTGCCGATCAGCGCTTTAAGCGTATAACGCCAGACAGGGTAGCGGAAATTAAAGCTGAGCTGGCGCAGCAAGCGCTGGAGCGGCAAAGAGCCAGACAACAGGCGCTGGATTTGCAAGAGCAAGAACGGTTAGCGCGCGAAGCCGAAAGGCAAGCTCGTGAGCAAGAGCAGGCTAAGTGCCAAACGCTGGTTGATGAAATTAATGATGAAATTGCTGCTATTAAAAAGTACAGCACTAATAACGCTAAGTGGACTGCGGAATACGAAAAAATTAAACGTACGTACACCGAAATAGCTAAGCAGTATAGCAATTGTAAGCCCGATTTCTTTTAGGATTTTGCGGTATGCGAGAGGTGAAACAGAGCGCTCTGCTTGGGATACTGGTTAGCGTTATGCTTGTTACTGGGTGTGTCAGCCGTGTTCAGCAAGTAAAACAGGAGCCGGCGATGATGGATCAGCGAGTGATGCAGGCGCATTTGGCGCAGATAAGATCAAGCTATGTAGCCCGAACGCAGTTGATAAGACAAATAGAAGATACTGAGCTGGCCCAAATGTTATGGGACTACCAGCGAGGTAACTATTTAACCCGGTTGCGGCAGTGGCATCCCAGACTATCTGGCTTTAGGGCGTTTGAGTATACCCAGCCCAGGTTGCTGCATTTGCATGATTATAGCGATATGGTAGAGATGACCGAGGCTTATCTGGCAAGCCTTAATGTGGTGAATAGCCGCGATCTTACGCTATGTGCCAACGAGGCGGGTAAACTGGGTTTTGTGTTTAACCAAGGATTCGAGTTTCCATTTCGTTATCGTTTGGCTTATCGCCATATGACACTCAGCAATGGCGATACCTGGCAGATCCCGGCGGTTGCTGATGAGCAAAAACCAAGCGGCCCTATCGTTCGACAAGGCGATGTGTATTGTTATCAGCAACCGGCAATGGCGAACGCACCGCAACCGGTAAGTGTTTCTGCTGAGTTTCGGGGGCAGTTGCCTGATGATGTGCTGAAGTTAACGTTCACCGCAGCGGATATTGGTAAAACCGTTGAAAAAGGTGGTTATCTGGTAACTTTGCAAGCTTTTGGACAAAACTACTACACCGTTGTGGTTAGCGCTGCAGACGACAAGCGCCGAAACATTGACCAGGTAGATTTGTTAGCCGAGGCGACTGATCGGCATGGTGAGTATATTGCGGATGCGTTGATTGAGCGACGGCCATCTATCCGCGAGCAAAAGCTAGAGGTGTTGCTGGGTGATTTAATTGCCTGCGGCATACAGGGAACACTAGATAAAGCAACGGCGGAGCATGAACTGCAAGCCCTGGATAACCGTATGCTTGCCGAAGAGGAAGGTAAGCTGTATTTGTTTCGCGGTTTTTTTGGTGTTATCGACAAAGCGGAGTTAACCCTGTTGGTATACAACGATGATAATCGCGGGGTTGTGCGTGAGTTAGCGCTGCCGGTTTATAATTTTGCTAATGTGCCTGCGGCAGGCGATGCAACGATGGATGAACGCTTGCAAGCATTGCCTGAGATGGCGGTTACTGCGCCCATTTATGATGACCGGGCTGAGCTTAGAACTACGTTGGTTGAGCTGGATGCGGCAAAGCTGGAGGAGCGCATTGAAACCTTGCAGCTGCTGCGAGCTACCACAAATGCTCAGATGATAGCCCCTGCAGAAAATGACGCCGCCGAAAAACAGTATCCGGCCGAAGTATCCTGGTTTTTCCCACCTGTGCAGAGCGATCTGTTCTTTCCAAGGCGCATGCGTTCAGGCCTTTTTGTGTTAACTAAACTTGATTTTTACGATAAAGACGACAAGTTGGTTAAAGATCCAACGCTGGGTATCGATCCAAAGCTAATTGATTATCAGAACGATATTTTTGGCTTTGAGGTTCGGGCTGGCATTGCGGCGCTGCCGTTTATGGTTGGGCGCGTACAGTATCGGCCAGAGATATTTTTACGCAGGCCTGCGCGGTTAAAAGGAGTATTGCCTATCGCTGTGCTGTTAAATCCGCTTATAGATCGTTTTGCTCCAGAAGCACTTCCAGCCGGTATAACCTTGGTGGGTAATCGTTTAGTTGTGGATTACAGCGTGTTTGAACCGCGTGAAATGGCCGATGATATCGATGAAACCGTTGAGCGCCAGCATGTGGTTTTGGTGCGGGATAACCACGGTTATTTAGCCGAAATTAAGCAGGAAACCTGGTATCACCAAGACGCTGAGCATAAGGCGGTAGACATTTACTATTTTTACGGTAAGCCAGAGACTGTTGAGATTTGGTACCGGGGTAAGCGGGAATACGTTGATTATAAATTTGATATTCAATTACTTAATGAGGATGTTGAGCGATGACTAAGTTTAAGCTGGTTGCACTTTGCAGTACGTTAAGCAGTGTGTTGCTGTTAGCCAGCTGTGTAGGAGGAAAAGATATGAAACAGGAACAGCAGAGTGTAAAGGCGCAGTTTGAACAACTGGCTGCGGTGAATGAAAGCCGTAAAGCGCTATTAGCTGGGCTTGAAGACCAGGCATTAGCCCGTCTGTTGTGGCAAGAGCAGCATGCCAATTACTTTACTATGTTGAATCTTATTCCTTTTCATATGGGGCCTGGTGAGTTTCAGTATACTCAGCCGTGGCTACTGCGCCTGCCAGACTATGCCGATTTCGCTAAACTTACCGATACCTACAAGCAAAGCTTGCTGGCAATGAGTGACTATGAAAACTCAGAGTGTATGAATTACGCCGGGGGCAAGGGGTTTAAATTACATGAAGGCTTTGCTTTTCCTTTTCGCCATTATTTGCACTTTTCGCAAATTACATTTGAAGATGGCCGCACTTTAGCGCTGCCCGATGCGGCAAACAACGAGCGGGCTACGGCTGATATCGCTCAGGTTAGCAGTGGGTATTGCTTTACATCACCGGTAACTGCAGAAAGCCCTCAACCGGCTACCGTGCAGGGTGAACTGGATATTGAATTGCCAACCGCACTGCTTGAGTTTAAGTTTACCGCTGCTGATGTTGGTAAAACTGCTGAGCAGGATGGCTATTTGGTCACTTTACTCGAGTTTGAAAATGGACGCTACGTGATAGAAGTGGATGCTAAAGAAAACGTACCGCTGAATTTTGGTAATAGAGATATCCTTGCCGAAGCCGTTGATTCGCATGGTCAATATCTTGCCTGGCGGGCCACGGAGCGCACGTCAACCCGCAACCCCCAGCGTATAGATGCCTTGTTAGAAAGCCTATACCAACGAGCAGAGCAGGGAACGTTGGATGAAACCGAAGCCAGTAACGAACTGACAGCGTTGCGTGATACATTGCGGGCCGAGCAGGGGCGTAAGTTATTTTTGGGGCGGGCGTTTAATGGTGTTGTTGAGCAGGCTCATATTACCTTGATGGTTTATGCCAGCGATAGCCAGCCAGTAAGCCATAAGTTGGAATTACCGGTACACAACTTTCCGCATCCGCAACGGGTTGACGATGGTAATTTACAGTTATTACCCAAGATCCCCCTTACTGCACCGGTGTATAGCACTCTGGCCGAACACCGGCTGCCTATTGTTGAGTTGGATAAAGCGGCGATGCAACAGCGGGTTAGCATGGTGCAGTGGCATGAAGCAGGCGAAGGGTTGGATCCGGAGCGGGAGCACTCTGGTCAGATTGGCTGGTTTTACCCACCAGTGCAAACCGATATCTTTATGTCACAACAAGATCGTGCTGGTTCAATTTATGTGTTGGCGACATTCGATTTTTACGATGCCCAGGGTAAACAGGTTGTAGCGCGTGAAGCAAACGAGCAAGAAAGCGAGCTGGTTGCTTTTGAATATAAACCGGCAGATAAGGGGCTAAGCTCGGTGTATTCACGCATGTTCGGGCGGCTGGAGTATAGCCCCGAGCGCTTTACTAATACACCAGTACGGGTGAAAGGGTCTTTACCCGTTCTTGTTGCACCTAATTTAAACAAACAAAGCTACACCACAGACAACTTGCCTAAGGGCATTCGGTTAACGAGTAACCAGTTGGTGATCGACTACGCTGTGTTTACACCACTTGAAGTAGCAGAGGTAAGCGATAACCGGACAGAGCGCAGAAATCAGGTGTTTGCTAAAGACGAGCATGGTTACCTGGTAGAAATGGTTAAACAAACCTACTTTCATCATCAACCCAAGCGAACACCAGTAGATGTTTACTATTTTTATGGGAAGCCAGAAACTATAGAAATTTGGTACAGAGGAAAGCTAGCGCCAGTTGACTATGAGTTTGATATTGAACTAGTGAATGACGGCATTCAGGTTCAATAGATTGTTGCACCATATCATGCTCTGACAAGCGCAATAGTGCTTTCTGGCAAAATACCATTCCAAATAACATCTGGAAGGACTTTTTGGTCAAAAGCATAACAAACAAAAATTATCGCCAGCAAAAAGCGCTGGCTGCGACGTCAACCTGCTGCATGGTTGGTGTACGAGATTAAGGTGGTAATTTGAGTATCAACTGGAAGCCGAAGGCATGGATTGCAATACTTTTAGGTGTAATCCTGCAGGCGTTCACATTTCTATATTTAAATAGGCCAAGGTTATTTTGGCTCTATTTTCTTCTCTCTTGCGTTGTTTCATTCATTGACTGGAAGTATCAAACGCTATTTGCAGCTATTTTCTCAATAATCTGCCCACTGCATGCGTATATTGTTGTTAAGAATTTTAATGGGGCAAGTGAGCGAGGTTGGTACTCCAGGTGGTGGGGCATCCCTGTTATCTATGCAGGGTTTTTCTCAGCAGTCTTTCTGTTTCGCTCGTTTCTTTACGAGCCTTTTCTTTTTCCCTCTGTATCAATGCAGCCAACAATAGAAAAGGGAAACCATCTCATTGTTAAAAAACCAGGCTACAGAACATATGGCACCTACGGCGTTTCCTTGACGGGTGGGAAAATAGCTTCACCGGATCTCATGCAAAGAGGGAAATTGTATGCATTTTACCCTCCTGATAAAGAGGTTCCTTTCGTTCAGAGATTAATCGCTCTTCCTGGCGATAGAGTTGTTGTCAAAGGCAATGACATCACTATTAATGGCGCTGTCTTAGCCACTAATCTACTGTATGAAAAAGATCAACTAGAGGTCTATGAGCAGCAACTGGATGGCATCACGTATTTAATTCAACGAATGAAAATGCGCCCGGCCAGAGATATGGCAGAAATAGTGGTTCCTGAAGAAAGCTATTTCTTCATGGGTGATAATAGAGATAACTCAACAGACAGTAGATTTTGGGGCTATGTGTCCAGTGACAGTATTATTGGGGAGGTCGTATATGTCTTCAAATAAAAGCCGAACAGATATCGGGGCTCTTTTTACTCAGTCTCCATGATCGCCTGCTGCTGTCAGCATCCTTGCTGACAGCATTTATCACGGTTCGCTCGATTTGCTGCCTCAGGATTGAGGCAACAAATATCGGCCATGAAAACGCAGATGGTCTTCAATAAAGCTGGCGATAAAATAGTAGCTGTGATCGTAGCCTGGCTGAATACGCAGTTCGAGTTCGGAGCCGCTGCTTTGGCTTGCTGCTTGCAGCGCTTCGGGCTTTAGCTGCTCGGCCAGAAACTGATCGGCATCGCCTTGATCGACCAGGATCGGGAGTTCAGCTTTTCTCCTTGCCAGTAAGACCGAGGCATCGTAGTTTTGCCAGTGGCTTTCATCCTTGCCAAGATAACCCGTCAGCGCCTTTTGGCCCCAGGGGCAATGGATGGGGTTGCTGATTGGGGCAAAGGCCGATACCGAGCAATAACGACCGCTTTCCCGCAGTGCCATTACCAGGGCACCATGGCCGCCCATCGAATGGCCGGAAATGGAGCGCCTGGTACTCAGTGGCAATTCGGCCTCAACCAGCGCCGGCAGCTCTTTGGCGATGTAATCGTACATCTGGTAGTGGCTGGCAAAAGGCGCTTCGGTGGCATTGACGTAAAAGCCTGCGCCCAGGCCAAAATCATAGGCTCCTTCCGGGTCATCCGGTACCTGGTCGCCACGGGGGCTGGTATCCGGGATCACCAGGGCAATGCCAAGCTCAGCGGCAACCCGCTGAGCACCTGCTTTGGCCGAGAAGTTTTCATCGGTGCAGGTGAGCCCGGATAGCCAGTACAGCGCTGGGACATCTTTTTGCCCGGCCTGTGGTGGTAAATAGACAGAAAACTGCATCCGGCAATTCAGCACCTTGGAGTCGTGGGCAAAGCGCATCTGGCGGCCGCCAAACAGTCGCTGATCGCTGATTTTTTCTAAAGCTGGCATGCGCAGCTCCTTAAAAGTGGATTACGGTGCGAATCGACTTGCCTTCATGCATCAAATCGAAGGCTTCGTTGATCCGCTCCAGTGGCAGCGTATGGGTGATAAAGGTATCCAGCTCGAACTCACCGGCCAGATAGCGCTCCACGTAATCCGGCAGCTCAGAGCGGCCTTTTACGCCACCAAAGGCAGTGCCGCGCCAAACCCGGCCGGTCACCAGCTGAAACGGCCGGGTTGAAATTTCCTGGCCGGCACCGGCTACCCCGATGATCACCGACTCCCCCCAGCCTTTGTGACAGCACTCCAGCGCCGAGCGCATCACCTGCACATTGCCGATGCACTCGAAGGAGAAGTCGACGCCGCCATCGGTCATCTCCACGATCACCTCCTGAATGGGCTTGTCGTAATCCTTCGGGTTGACCACATCGGTCGCGCCCAGCTGTTTGGCAATGGCAAACTTGCTTTCATTGATATCGATGGCAATGATGCGGCTGGCTTTGGCCATCACTGCACCGATAATAGCCGACAGGCCAATACCACCTAAACCAAACACCGCCACGGTATCACCCGGCTGTACTTTGGCGGTATTCATTACGGCACCCATACCGGTGGTGACGCCACAGCCCAGCAGGCAGACTTTTTCCAGCGGCGCTGTTTTGTTGATTTTAGCCAGCGAGATCTCGGGCAACACGGTGTACTCGGAAAAAGTCGAGGTGCCCATGTAATGGTAAATCGGCTTGCCATCTTTGGAGAATCGGCTGGTGCCATCCGGCATCAGGCCCTGGCCCTGAGTAGCCCGGATGGCCTGGCACAAGTTGGTTTTACCGGATAGGCAGAACTTGCATTTGCCGCACTCCGGGGTGTACAGCGGAATGACATGGTCGCCCACTGCTACCGAGGTAACGCCCTCACCAACGGCCTCCACAATACCGCCGCCTTCATGGCCCAAAATCACCGGGAAAATGCCTTCCGGATCATCACCCGACAAGGTGTAAGCATCGGTATGGCAAACGCCGGTGGCGATGATGCGCACCAAGACTTCACCGGCTTGTGGTGGCATTAAATCAACTTCTTCGATGGAAAGTGGCTGGCCCGGGCCCCAGGCCACCGCCGCGCGGGTTTTAATTGGTTGCATACTCTGTTCCTGTAATGATTACTTTTTTGTTGTGTTGTAAGTTTAGCGCATTGTAATTTTTTCTGATTGCAGGATAATCCGGTAGTTTATCAAATCAGTTTTGCATTTATGCAATAAATGGTGCTGTATGAATGATTGGCAGGGCATTAGTGAGTTTGTCGCTGTAGCGGAGCGGCATAGCTTTACCGCAGCAGCCAGGCAACTGGATTGCTCGGTCGCGCAAGTCAGTCGCAATGTAGCGGCGCTGGAGCAGCGGTTGGGGTTAAAGTTACTGTTTCGCTCTACCCGCAGCGTGACCCTGACCAAAGAGGGCGAGTTGTATCTGCAGCATTGCCGGCACCTGGTGACGGGTTTGCAGGAAGCGAATCAATTGTTGGCCGATTTTAGTCAGACCCCGCGGGGGCGTTTGCGGATCACGGCTCCGGTCTATTATGGCGAGTACCGTATTGCGCCTTTGTTGCACCAGTTTCTACTGCAGTACCCTGAATTGGAGTTGCAGTTGCAGCTAAGTAATGAGCGGCTGGATCTGATTCAGGGCAGTTATGATTTAGCGATCCGTTTAGGCCAGTTGGAGGATTCCAGTCTGATTGCCCGGCGGCTGACCCGGCGGCAGTTGCGTCTGGTGGCTGCACCAGATTATCTGCAACAGTATGGTTGGCCTGAGTCATTGGCGGAACTTAGCCAACATCAGTGTTTACCCGGTACTTTAGAGCATTGGCGCTTTAGGGAGGCAGGGAAAACGATCAGCTTTCGTCCGCGAGGCCGGGTGCAGTGCAACAGTGGTTTAGCACTGCTGGATGCCGCACAGCGGGGGCTTGGTCTGGTGCAACTACCGGACTACTACGTAGATAGTCCCTTGCAACAGGGAAGTTTGCTGGAGTTATTACCTGAGTTGCAGCCAGAGCCGGAAGGGATTTGGGCGCTGTATCCAAAAAACCGCCACTTAACGGCCCGGGTGCAGTTGCTGATTGAATATTTGCAGCAGGCCTTACCGGCCACAGCATAAGCTGGTGGCATGATCGATAACCCTGGCTAGCGGCTATTTTCATCCAAGACCTGGTCGTGTTGGCTGGGTGCGTGCTGGTTCGGACCTGAAGGGTGAAAAAAGCTCTCTCTGTGCCAGTCGGGTTGCTGTCGGTCATTGGCCAGCTCAGCAATCAAATGCAGCAGCACCCGGCTTAACCGGGCTCCTTCATCGTAATAAATACCGCCAAACGCAGCGGTCAGTCCGGCGATGGAATCACTGGGCTGGTGGTAATGCTGGCTGAGGTAGCGTTGCCAGATGGCACGACCATCGATGTTGGGATCACGGGATTGCTGACCTACCATCAAAAACAATGCCGGGATGCCCTGCTCAACAAAGCGGTAGTGATCAGAGCGGGTAAAGAGTGCTTGCTCCGGCAGCGGATCTGGGCTGATGGTTAAAGCCTCCAGTGCAGCCGCTCTGGTGACGGCATCGCCTAAGCTGGAATGGTCGGCACCATAGGCCAGCAAATCGGCGAGTGGAAACAGCAGTAGCGGCGCATCAATATTCAGGGTTGCAATCACCCGCTCAAGTGGCACCGGTGGATTCTGTACAAAGTAATCGGCACCAAGCAAGCCCCGCTCTTCCGCGGTTGGAAATAAAAACAATACGGAGCGAGCTGGTGCAGGTCCCGCTGCCAGCACCCGGGCCGCTTCCAGCACGATGGCAACGCCGGCAGCATTGTCGATGGCACCATTGTGAATGGCAGCTTGCTGCGGATAGCGCAGGTTCTGGTTTATCCCAACATGATCACTATGGGCTGTGACCACCAGATAGTCATTTCTCAGCTCTGGATCACTGCCTGGCAATACCGCCAGTACATTCGGGCTTTCAAAGCTTTGGTGCCGGCTGCGTCGCTCCAGGGTCACGGTACTATTGAGCGCAAAACCGCCAGGCAGTTGTTGCTGTTCGACCAATGCAAACACCTCACTGGCACTAAGTGGAGCTTGCTGGAAAAAGGGGGCTGCTGCATCGTGATGCAGATAGGCTTCTGCCGAAAATGCGTGGGTATTGGTTCCCGGGACTTGCTGTTCGGTTAACCAGCTCATCATCGGAGCCAGACTAAAATGATGCAAAAACAGCTGGTAGGGCTGCACCTGTTGCTGCTTTGGAGTATACAAATAAATCACACCAATAGCCCCCCGAGCTTTGGCCTCTTGCAGCCGTTGTTGGCGCAGGTGGGCTATCTCATCGGCGGGCAAGTGCTCGGGTAAGCCAGTGAGCATCATCACCAGTTTGCCGTTAATATCCAGACCGGCGTAGTCATCCAGTCCATAGTGGGCCGAAACCAGGCCATAGCCAACAAAGACTACCTCGGCAGTGACTGCTGATTGCTCGGCCCAGAGATCAGGCAGTAAGAAATAATGCTGTGGTGTTTTGAATACATGGTCACCGTCCGGCAGATGCAGCACCATTCGATTGTATGGCTGCAGCAGACTGCTTTGGCGAATAGGGACCTGTTGTTGGAAGTCCTCGTAGCCCGGCAAAGGCTCTAAACCAAAAGCTTGCAATTGACTGGCCAGGTAACGGGCGGCAATTTGATGACCCCGGCTACCGGTTTCGCGCCCTTCCAGCAGGTCATCGGCCAGAAACAGCATATGACCGGCAATGCGGGCCGGCTCGGGTTGGGCAGAATAGCTGGCTGGGTGCCAACCGACACCCAGTATCCAGCCAAAAAGTAGAAGGTAGCGTAATGAAAAAGGCATAGAGTTAATTTTCAATCAAAAATTAACTCTATCCTGTAACGGTCATCAATATCAAATGATACTGTGCTGTTTACACAAAAAACAGAATGCAGCCACCCGTTCACGCTGCAGCTTAGTCGGCCGTAGTTCTGCTGTTTTGTTGGGTATGCGGCTGCCCGACCACATCATGAAAGTAGCTTTGTTGCAGCCAGAAAGGCCGTGCCGGGTCGTTGGCTAAATCCAGCGCAATGTTAAAGTTAATCTGGGTAAAGATAGCGCCGAAATCGTAACGAATAGGCCCATATTCCCGGGTTAAATCGGCTATGGAGTCGGTCGGTTTATGGTAATGCTTGCTAAAAAAGCTACCCCAGATAGCGGCAGCATCCTGCTTTGGATCCTGCGATTCGAAGCCGGTCATTAAAAACACCGCCGGAATGCCCTGACGTACCAGCGTGTAGTGATCGGAGCGGGTGAAAATAGCTTGTTCCGGCATCGGATCAGGACTCAAGCGAATACCTTCCCGGGCGGCTGCGCGCTCTACCACTGGGCCAAGCGAGGAGTGATTGGCACCAAAGGCTATCAGATCGGCAAACGGATACAGCAATACCGGCATGTCCATATTGACGTTGGCAATCAGGTTTTCAATCGGCCGGGTTGGGTTATGGGCATAGTAATCAGCCCCCAGCAGACCCTTTTCTTCACCGGTCACGACCAGAAACAAAATGGAACGTTTTGGAGCCTGCTGAAGCTCGGTAAACATGCGGGCGGTTTCCAGCAAAATGGCGACGCCGGCGGCATTGTCCATAGCACCGTTGTTGACTCTGTTGTCGCTGCGTACATCCTGGATCATGCCAATGTGATCCGAATGCGCGGTCAGCACCACGTATTCATCGCGCAGGCTTGGGTCTGAGCCTGGCAGCACTGCTACTACATTGGGGCTGCTGATGTCATCGTGTGTGGACTGCCGGCTTAAGGTCGCACTGATATTGAGTGCAAAGCCTTGTGGCATTTTCTTCTCATCCAGCATGGCATACACACTGCTTAGCGACGTGCTTGCCTCGGCAAACAAGGCTTCAGCTGCTTCATGGTGCACATAAGCGCCACCGCGAAGCTGTCGTTGTACCCCACCTGGCTGGTCATCGCTATCCAACCAGCGCATGGAAGGAGTGTTCAGGTACAAAATGCTGTTGGCATAAGGTCGCACCGCTTCACGCTGTGGTGTGTGAATGGTAATAATGCCAATTGCGCCTTGCTCAGCGGCAAAGCGGCTGCGTTCGCGGCCTAAATGCGCGGCTTCTTCGCTTGGAATATGTTCTGGCAGGCCCGGCAGCATCACGGCAATTTTACCGCTCAGATCCAGTCCCTGGTAATCGTTAATACCAAACTCTTCGGAAATCAGGCCATAGCCGACAAACACCAGCGGTGCTGTGATGCTGGATTCAGTGGCTACCGGATCGGCACTGCTGAAAAAAGCTTTCGGGTAGGCCAGTTCCTGATCGCCATCGGCAGTATGCAGCACCATGCGGGCACTGTTCGGTACTAAGCGACTGCTACGCAGCGGCACCCGCTGGAAGAAGCTGCCGTTATCACCGGCCGGTTCCAGGCCCAGCGCCTGCAATTGGGTGGCAATGTACAAAGCGGCGATTTCATGGCCACGGCTGCCGGTATCCCGGCCTTCCAGCTCATCCGATGCCAGAAACAGCATATGGCCTTCAATAGCAGCGGCGCTGGCTTGCGGCTCGGAGCGCTCCGTGGTGGATAGCGAACTACAGCCAAGCAGCAACAGGCTGGCAGCAACAACAACACTAAAATAATTCATAACTACGGACTCTGTTTGAGTGATCGCGGTTTTATACGCAGCAAGACGGCGAAAGACCAGTCAAAATCGGTCAATCGCCAGACAGTTACGCCTGATGACGCGGTGTGGCGGCAATCGCAGCCAGCAACTGGTGATAATCGCTAATGGCCGGGTATTGTTCGATGGTACGCAATGCCTGCTGGCTATCCGGGTTAGCGACGGCCAGCAAATGGCGGATGCCAAATTCATCGGCGGCTTGCAAAATTGGCAGGCTATCATCGACAAACAAGGTACGGGCAGGGTCAAAACCCAGCCGGTCTTGCAGCTTTTGCCATAAGGCCCAACTTTCTTTGGTGACACCAAATTCATGGGTGGAGATGAGGTTTTCGATGTATTTGGCTAAGTCGGTTCGCTCTATTTTTAATGACAGGCTATCCGGGTGGGCATTGGTGACCAAAACGATGTGACGGCCGCTGTCTTTTAACGCCGATAAAAAGGCCGGCACATCCTCACGCATACGGATTTTGTCCATGACTTCACGTTTTAGCTCGGTGATGGGCAGTTGCAGCCGTTTGCCCCAGTAGTCCAGACAGTACCACTCCAGCTTGCCGGTCAGTTCCGCGTACTCTGCCTGCAACTCGGCCTTGGCTTGAGCAAGGGTACGGCCACTGAGCTCAGCCCAGCGCTGGGGCAGGTGCTCTAACCAGAAATAGTTGTCAAAGTGCAGATCCAGCAGGGTGCCATCCATATCCAGTAAGACGGTATCAATTTGATCCCAGTTCAGCATCGTTTTTTCCTGTCATTCGTTTTATCATGGGGCTAAGTGCATTGTTGTATGCACATCAGCCGCCTGGCGGTGCTATTGTAGCAGAGGGAGACGGATGGCAGAATCAAAGCTGACAAAACAACCCCCAGAGATCCTTGGCCAGGATATAGTGGCACAAAGCAAACTGTTCAAGATTGAGCAGTTGCAGCTGCGTTTTAGTAATGGCGAAGAGCGGTTGTACGAGCGCATGCGTGGAAGTGGTCGCGGGGCCGTGATGGTGGTGGCGATGCCAGATCCGGATCATTTTTATCTGGTGCGTGAGTACTGCGCCGGCACCCACGATTATCAGCTGGGTTTCCCCAAAGGTTTGATCGATCCGGGGGAAGAAGCTTTGACCGCAGCCAATCGTGAACTGAAGGAAGAGATTGGTTTTGGCGCCAGGCGCTTGATCCCACTGAAGTCCCTGGCACTGGCTCCTGGCTATTTTAATGCTACAATGCATATAGTGCTGGCGCTGGATTTGTTTCCCGAGCTGTTGGAGGGTGATGAGCCTGAGCCGCTTGAGTTAACACGCTGGTCCCGGCACCATCTGGATGAGTTGCTGCAACAAGCCGACTTTACCGAAGCGCGCAGTGTAGCGGCTCTTTTTCTGGCGGATGCATACCTGGCAAGGAATCCTGATGTTTTTAAGCACACTGCTTGAACCGATAAAAACAGCCGCCAAGCAAGCCGGCGATCGGCTTTGGCAGCTGTATCAAAGTGGTGATTTCCAGCAAAATACCAAAGACGATCAGAGCCCCGTGACTACGGCCGATCTGGCTGCCAACGACATCATCATGCAGCATTTGCAGGAACTGACACCTGACATTCCCATTATATCCGAAGAAGTGCAGCTGTTGCCGCTGGCGCAGCGCCAGCACTGGCCGCGTTACTGGTTGATTGATCCGATGGATGGTACCCAGGAGTTTATCGCCAGAAGCGGTGACTTTGCGGTCAGTATTGCTCTGGTAGAACACGGCTGGCCAGCGCTTGGTGTCATTTACTGGCCCAAAGAGCAAATTTTGTATTACGCCACCCGTGGCCATGGGGCTTTTAAGCAGTTGGGCTCTAAAATTCGCCGCATTCAGGTGCATCAGCATCAGTTGCAGGAGCCACTACGGGTCGCGGTTAGCCGGCGTCAGGCGCGTGAGCCTATTGAGCAGTTGTTGCCGGAGGGGCAGCAAGTGCAGTACATACCGCTTGGCAGTTGCTCGTTAAAAAGCTGTCTGGTGGCGGAGGGCGGTGCGGATTGTTATGTCCGGCTTGGCCCAACCGGTGAATGGGATACCGGTGCTGTGCATATTATTGTGGAAGAAGCTGGCGGCAAAATCCTCGACAGCAGTTTTGCACCGCTTAGTTACAACCAGCGGGAAAGTCTGGCCAATCCGGATTTTATTGTGCTGGGGCAGGCCGCTTTACCCTGGCCAAAACTGATACAACCCCAGTAAACTTTCAGCCTGGCTTACAAAAAAACACCCATTGTTATGCAGTAAAATCGCATAGGCCGCGGCCTGCCTTGGTTCGCGCTGATTTGACTGTGATCAAAACCTATCTTTTTAGCGGCAAAAACGGTATTATGCGCGGGTGTTTTTTAGGCAGCGTTGCTGCCGGCACCTTGAAAGATGAACGTTGAAGTCCGCCTAGAGACTGCACCCTACACCTACAGTACCCTTAGGAGCCTACATCATGTCCGATTTGGATTTGAGCCAATACGGCATCACCGATGTCACGGAAGTCGTTTATAACCCCAGTTATGATCAATTATTCACGGAAGAGACTCGTGCAGATCTCGAAGGTTATGAGCGGGGAAAAGTCACTACCCTGGGCGCCGTAGCCGTGGATACCGGCATTTTTACCGGCCGTTCCCCGAAAGATAAGTACATAGTGCGCGATGACACCACCCGCGATACGCTGTGGTGGGCTGATCAGGGCAAAAATGACAACAAGCCGATTTCGCCGGAAGTCTGGGCCGATTTAAAGAGCCTGGTGACCAGTCAACTGTCTGGCAAGCGCTTGTTCGTGGTGGACACTTTTTGTGGTGCCAACCCGGACACCCGTTTATCCGTGCGCTTTATCACTGAAGTGGCCTGGCAGGCTCATTTTGTCAAAAACATGTTTATTCGCCCAAGCGACGAGGAGCTGAAAAGCTACCAGCCAGACTTTGTGGTGATGAACGGTGCCAAATGCACCAATGCCAACTGGCAGCAACATGGCCTGAATTCCGAGAATTTTGTTGCCTTTAACCTGACCGAGCGTATTCAGCTGATTGGCGGTACCTGGTACGGCGGTGAGATGAAAAAAGGCATGTTCTCACTGATGAATTACTATCTGCCGCTGCAAGGCATTGCGTCGATGCATTGCTCCGCTAACGTAGGTAGCGAAGGCGATGTGGCGATTTTCTTTGGTTTGTCCGGCACCGGCAAAACCACGCTGTCGACCGATCCGAAGCGTCAACTGATTGGTGATGACGAGCACGGCTGGGACGACGACGGTATTTTCAATTTTGAAGGTGGTTGCTACGCCAAAACCATCAACCTGTCGCAAGAAAACGAACCGGATATTTACCACGCTATCCGTCGTGATGCTCTGCTGGAAAACGTCACGGTGCGTGACGATGGTAGTGTTGATTTTGACGATGGTTCCAAAACCGAGAACACCCGGGTGTCTTACCCGATATACCATATCGACAACATCGTTAAGCCAGTATCGAAAGCCGGCCATGCCAAAAAGGTGATCTTCCTGACCGCCGATGCCTTTGGTGTGTTGCCGCCAGTTGCTAAGCTGACCAAAGAGCAAACCAAGTACCACTTCCTGTCTGGCTTTACCGCCAAACTGGCTGGTACTGAGCGGGGCATCACTGAGCCAACTCCAACTTTCTCCAGCTGTTTTGGTGCGGCTTTCTTAAGCCTGCACCCCACCAAGTATGCTGAAGTGCTGGTAAAGCGGATGGAAGCGTCTGGTGCCGAAGCTTACCTGGTGAATACCGGCTGGAATGGTACCGGCAAGCGTATTTCCATCAAAGCAACCCGTGCCATCATTGATGCTATTCTGGATGGCAGCATTGAGAATGCGGAATTTATGCAGTTGCCGTATTTCAACCTGGCGGTACCGACGCATCTGCATGATGTGGAGGATGGTATTCTGGATCCGCGTAATACCTACGCAGATGCAGCCCAGTGGGAGATCAAGGCCAAAGATTTAGCTCAGCGCTTTATCAACAACTTTGAAAAATTCACCGACAACGACGAAGGCAAAGCTCTGGTTGCCGCTGGCCCGCAGTTGTAAGTGTGAACGCCGTTTGAAAAAACGCAGCCACTGGCTGCGTTTTTTGTTGAAGCTGTTTTTGGCTAAAAAAACGGCGCCATCAGGCGCCGTTTGAACGTGTCGGGCTATTAATCCAGTTGAGTTTTCAAACCGCGGCGGATCAACAGCGCATCGGTGGTTGGCTCCTGGCCACGGAACTTGATGTAGGATTCCATCGGTGGCCGTGAGTTACCCACTTCCAGGATGTTTTTGCGGTAATGATCGCCGTTCTCACGGGTCAGACCGCCCCGGCTTTGCACATAGGCAAAAGCATCCGCTGCCAGAATTTCACTCCACATATAGGCATAGTAGCCGGCTGAATAGCCACCACCAATGGAGTGATTGAAGAAGGTTGATTTGTAACGCGGAGGTACCGCTGGTAAATCAACCCCGTATTTGGCCAGTGCAGCGGCTTCAAACTGCTCGACATTCTGCAGTGATGCATCTGCGCTTAGGGTGTGCCATTCCATATCAAGGAAAGAGGCCGCAATGTATTCCAGCGTATCGAAGCCCTGGTTGAAGCTGCGCGATTGCATGATTTTTTCCAGCAGCTCAGACGGAATTGGCTCACCGCTTTCATGGTGCTTGGCGTAGTTCGCCAATACTTCGGGGTGAGCGGCCCAGTCTTCTTCGAAAGTAGACGGGAACTCAACGAAGTCGCGTGATACGGCGGTACCGGCCAGGCTTGGGTACTTCACATTGGAGAACATGCCGTGAATGCCGTGACCCAGCTCGTGGAAGATGGTGGTGGTGTGATCATAGCTGATCAGCGTTGGCTCACCTTCAGGCGCTTTAGGAATGTTCATCACATTCACTACCACAGGCTTTTTACCCAGTAGGTGCGACTGGCCAACAAAGGAACTCATCCAGGCACCACCGCGTTTGCCTTCACGGGCAAAGTAATCGGCGTAGAAAATAGCCAGGCTGGTGCCGTCGTGATCAAACACCTCGTAGGCTTCTACATCCGGGTGGTACACTGGCAGATCAGGCCGTGGTTCAAAGCGGATACCATACAAGCGGTTCATGGTGTAGAACACGCCATCGTGTAAGACACGGTTAAACTCGAAGTATTGTTTTACTTCGTTTTCATCCAGATCGTATTTTTCCTGACGCACCAGTTCAGCGTAATATTCCCAGTCCCATGGCTGGACTTCGAAATCCCCACCATGACGACGGATCATTTCCTGAATATCAGCCTGCTCCTGTTTGGTATTGGCGACGACAGCCGGCACCATACTGGTCAGCATATCCAGTACATTTTGTGGTGTTTCTGCCATGGTGTTTTCCAACTGGTACTCGGCCCAGTTGTTATACCCCAGTAACTGAGCACGCTCGGCACGGATCTGCGCTAAACGCGATACGATAGGGCGCACATCCAGCTCGCCAGAAGTACCACGGAAAGCAGATGCCTCCCATACCCGTTGACGCAGTTCGCGATTATTCAGCGAAGTTAAAATTGGCTGACGGGTGGTATTGGTGATGCTTAGCAGGTACTTGCCTTCATGCCCGGCGGCCTCGGCGGCAGTGGCTGCGGCCCGGATCTGGCTGTCGGACAAGCCATCCAGCTCTTCCACATTGTCCACAACTACCGCGATATCACGGGTAATGGCCAGCTGGTTCTGTGAGAACTGGGTAGTAAGATTGGAGTGCTCTTCATTCAGAGCGCGGATTTTCACTTGCTGATCTTCGGTCAGAGTAGC
The DNA here is from genome assembly GCF_036327005.1 of Alkalimonas mucilaginosa. Lineage (NCBI taxonomy): Bacteria > Pseudomonadati > Pseudomonadota > Gammaproteobacteria > Alkalimonas > Alkalimonas mucilaginosa. The sequence goes on along the minus strand of NZ_JAUGZK010000012.1, from coordinate 31,882 downwards.
TCCGGAGCGGACGAAGCGATCGTAGTACACATCCAGCAGACGGGCAGACTCAGCATCCAAACCCAATGCTTCACGCTGGTTGTAAATGGCTTCTACCCGGGCGAACAGCGCAGGGTTCAGGTTGATATTGTCCGAATGAGCAGACAGCTTAGGCGACAACTCACGTGCAATTCCGCGGCGCTTTTCGTTGCTGTCGGTACCAGACAAGTTAAAAAATACCCGTGACACCCGTGTCAGCATATCGCCACTACGTTCCATCGCGACGATGGTATTCTCAAAGGTTGCAGGCTCAGGATTGTTCGCGATAGCGTTAATTTCGGCCATATGCCGTGCCATACCCTCTTCAAAGGCTGGCAAAAAGTGTGCGTCGTCAATCAGACGGAAATCCGGCGCTTCGTACTGCAAAGCAAAGGGCTGGAAAAAAGGATTCTCACTGGCTACGTCTACCATGGCTTCAACGGTGGTATCGGCAGATAAATCGGCTGGGGTACTTGGTTGTTCAGAGCAAGCACTTAAAGTGAGTGCTGCACCAATTGCGGTAGCAATCAGAGTTTTGCGCATAGTTTTTCTCCTTCGAGGCGAAGTGTGCGAATGCATTATTCTATTTTTGAGTCAGCTGCCGGCAAATTCACGCACAGACAAGCAGCTTAACTGGTCGAGTATGCCAAAAAAAAAAGTAGAAATCATGTTTTACCGCTGACTGGCAGGCTGGGGAGGCTCAATTGCTGTTTGCCTGGCCAGGATCAGGGTTGGCAACCGGTAGAGTAAAGTAAAAACAGCTGCCATGTGGCTGTAATGGCTGGTAGCCTATATCGCCATGCATTGCCAGGATCAGCGAGCGGGCTATAGCCAGGCCAAGCCCTGATCCTGATTGCTGTTTGCGGTCGGAGCTGTCGGCCTGTGCAAACTTTTGGAACAGCAACGGCTGGAAATGCTCCGGCACCCCGCTGCCGTGATCCAGAATCATGACTTTGGCCTGAGTGGCTTCGGTCTGAAGCCGGATCTCCACGGTACTGTTGATAGGCGCATACTTGATGGCATTGGAGAGTAAATTGGTAACGACTTGCTGCAAACGTACCGGATCGACCCGAACCAGGCTGGGGGTTGGCTGGGTTTGCAGCTCTAATTTTAAGTGTGCCTGTGCCGCCAGCGGCTGATTTTGTTCGATGCACTGCTGCAGCAGTTGGTCCAGCACCACAGGTTGCAGCTGAAAGCGCATCTTACCAGCTTCCAGTTTTTCCATATCCAGCAGATCATTAATTAAGTGTGTTAAATGAGCGCAATTGTCGTAGGCAGTTTGCAGCAGTTGCTGAACCTGCGGGCTGACGGAACCCATCACACCGCCCAGCACCAGGCCAATACTGCCATTGATGGCGGTAAGCGGGGTACGTAGTTCATGGCTGACCGTGGAGACAAACTCATTTTTTAAGCGATCCACTTTATGGCGTTCAGTCATATCGCGCAGCAGGATCACATTTTTTTTCAGTTGGTTAAACTCAACTTCAGAGCGTGACAGCTCCAATGGGAAGGCTTGATCAAAGTGGTTTCGCCCTTGCGTTTTTGCGACTTTGGTTGGGTCCGTGGTTGCTTGTAACAGCGCATATTGTTCTTGTGGATCATCCAGCAAAGACGACCAATGCACCCCTTCCAATTGATTCATACTCAGGCCAAAAATTGTGGCTGCCGCCTGGTTAATGCGCTCGATATGGCCATTGGCGTCGGTGGTAATAATGGCATCGGCAACATTGTCCATCACGGTGCTAAGGTACTGCTGCTGCAAATTAAGCTGATGGCTGGATTGTTGCAACTGGTGACGTGAAGCGGTCAACCAACTGATCAGCATCAGCAGCAGCAAGGTGACCGAGTAGCCGACCAGACGAATTTCGCTCGTGCGGCCTTTCAGTGGATCGGTCGAGCGAATGGCTAATTGCCACTCAGCACCCCGTATGGTTAAAGCTAACAGCAGACTGTCGTCATAAAACAGGGCATTGTTGCCGACAAAGCTTTCACTAAAGCTGCCATCTTCCAACTGGCTGCGCAGCCCGGCCTCAATGCCGTATCTGTCCATAATCAGCTGCAGCTCTTGCCACAACTTGGAAGGCTCTACCACGATGCTGATGATGCCCCAATAGGTGTTGTCGATATACACCGGCAAACGGTGAATAAAGCCAAGCCCACCCTGGCGCAATTGCACCGGGCCAACTAAACGGCCTTGCTGACTTTCAATAACTTGCTGTACAGCCGGCCATTGCTCAGGGACATCCGGGTAATACAGGCCAAGCGCTGCTTCATTGCCTTCCAATGGGTAGATATAGCTAATGCGATTGTTTGGTGCCACACCAATATTGCGGATGTATAAGCCCAGCTGCACCAGTTCCGGTAGCAGCACATTGAACTCTTCTGCGGTCACCTTGCCTTTATTGGCCTGTACATACGCAGACAAACCAAAGCTTAAATACAGCGCCCGGTTTAATTCGGTCTCTAAAAAAGAACGGATATGGCCTGCATTGGCGACTTGCTGCTCCAGTTGCTGGCCTTTGGCATAGGCCACATCCTGTTGTACCAGATTTTCAGTAATCAGCACGCAGGATACTAAAGACAACAATAGCAAGCACCATTGCCATACAGACAGCAGTTTGACAGGGGTATGCATGAAGGCTCCGACACTATTGTCTGTATAGCATAACGTTTGATCGCAGCTTCGCAAAGTAAAGCTCTTCAGCCACCGGGAAAATCACGGTAAAAGCCTGAAAAAACTGATCGCCTGAAAAATGCGCAGCCTAGCGATAGACTTCGCCCCAAAGCCTGTCTATAATGCGCAGCTTGTAACCCAGCGTTGCAAAGCACCCGTAGCTCAGCTGGATAGAGCGCTGCCCTCCGGAGGCAGAGGTCTCAGGTTCGAATCCTGACGGGTGCGCCATAAATGAATAAACCGCCACTTCGGCGGTTTTTTCATTTACAGTACCTCGCCGGATGAGAACCTTCTTCGACAAAAACGCCGGGAGCGTTTTTGAACCGCTTCAGCGGGCCCTTTAGGGCGAGGGCAGGGATAGCCCGAGATACAAAAACGCCGGGAGCGTTTTTGAACCGCTTCAGCGGGCCCTTTAGGGCGAGGGCAGGGATAGCCCGAGTAATCCTGACGGGTGCGCCACAACGAAAGTTCATCACGGATTAAGCTTATTGGCCTATACTGGCAGAACTCCGGTTGAGCGGCCCCACAAGCCCCACTACTCCCTAACCATAAACAAGGATCCGTTATGTCTGGCTCGGCTTCATTGCTTCGTACGATTTTTGGCTCGGTCCACTGGACAGCTCCTGGTTGGGTGCAGCGGCTGTGCCAGCTAGTCAGGCAGCAGCCGGGGCGTTTTTGGGGCGCGGTGCTGGCCGTGCTGGTACTGCTAAGTGCCTTGGTGGCGGGCTATGCCTACTGGCAACAGCTTCCCAAGCCACTGCAAGTAAAGGCAACGGTGCAAAGCCCAGCCCTTGGGCATTATCTGGATGATGTCGAGCAACCCAGCATGCTGCAGCTGCAGTTTCACTACGATCAGACCGGGCAAGAGGGCGCTGTGCCAGAACTTTCGGCCGCCCGGCTGGATTTGATTGGCGAAGTACTCACCGAAGGCGCCAGTTTGAGCCCGCACATCGAGGGGCAATGGCTGTGGCAGGACGACAACACCCTTACCTTTACCCCTGAGCAGGCCTGGCCGGCTGGCCAGCGCTATCAGCTACGGCTGAACCGCAGCATCTTTGCGCCCGGTACCTTACTGGCAACCGATCGCTACAGCTTTGAGACAGTCCCGCTTACCGCCAGCATCAACCAGTTACGCTTTTACCAGCATCCAACCGAGCAAAACACCCGGCAAATCGTAGCAACACTGCGTTTTAGCCACCCGGTGGACCCCGACAGCGTCAAAGCGCAACTTTCCATGATGATGCGACCCGATGGTGCCGATAGTCAGCGCCGGGCCGAGCCACTGAGCTTTAGCCTGAGTGCCGATGAAAGCGGCCGTGAATTCTACCTGCAATCTGCCGCCATCCGCTTGCCTGAGCGCGAACAATACCTGAACCTGTTGTTAAAAGCTGGCGTCAGCGCGCAAAACGGTTCGGGCAAAACGCAGCAGGAATACGCGCAGCAGTTGCTGGTGCCGGATACAAGCAGCTTCTTAAAAGTGGAAGAGCTGCGCACCGATATTATTCGCACCCCGGAGCAGGAGCCGGAGCAAATGCTGCTGCTCAGCTTTACCGACCGCATTAGCCGTACAGAGCTGCAACAGCACCTAAAACTCTATGCCTTGCCCCGTCACCCACAGCGCAATAACTACCGCTGGGCACCGGGCGAAGTGACCAGCAGCGTGTTGCAACAGGCCAGCCCGCTTACTTTTGAACTGATGCCAACGGCCGAATCGCACGACCACGCCTTTAGCATCCGGCTGGATCTGCCGCCAGGCCAAAGTCTGTTTGTCAGTGTACCCCAGGGCCTGCAGTCGACCAGTGATTTTACCCTGGCCAATGAGTACCGTGCTGTGGTGCAGGCCCCGGCCTATCCCAAAGAAGCCCACATAGTGGGCGAGGGTGCGCTGCTTACCCTAAGTGGTGAGCAGCGGTTGCATCTACTGAGCCGTGGCCTTCCGGGCGTGCGGGTGCGGCTGCATAAATTGCTGCCGGGCGAGTTGAACCACTTTATCAGCCAGACGGGTGGCGACATCAGCCAGCCATACTTTTACAACCGCAGCTTTAATGAAAGCAATATCAGCAGCAGTTTTGAGCATACCTTTGCCCTGGCTGGCTCGCATGCCAGGCAAGCCAATTACCTGTCGTTAGCCTTAGCGCCTTACCTGGCGGAGGCCGGCATGGGGTTGTTTTTTATTGAGCTGTCTGAATACGATCCGGCGCGGCCAGAGCGCCAGGGCCGGCAACTGGATAAGCGGGTGGTGCTGGTCAGTGATTTAGGGGTGCTGGTCAAGCATCATGCCGATAGCAGCCAGCACATTTTTGTGATGTCGGTGGCGGATGGCAAGCCGGTAGTTGGGGCTAAAGTGGAGCTGTTGGGCCGCAATGGTCTTGCCCTGCTCAGAGGTACGACCAATGCTGAAGGCAGCGTCCGTTTTGGCAAAACCAGTGACTTTCAGCGCGAGCGTCAGCCGGTGGTGTACCTGGTCAGTCGCAGCCGGGGTGGCGTCACCGACAGCAGCTTTATTCCGTACGACCGTTACAGCCGCCAACTGGATTACTCGAAATTTGCCACCGATGGTCGCTACCAGGATGAACAGAGTGCCAGGGCACTGAATGCGTATTTGTTCAGCGACCGGGGCATTTACCGGCCCGGTGAACAGGTGCAGCTGGCTGCCATTATCCGCCACAACGATTTATCGGCCGCCGCCGCGCAATTGCCGTTAAAAATACAGGTGCAGGGGCCGCGTGGCCCTGTGTTTTGGCAGCAGAATTTCAGTGTATCAGGCCGTGGGTTGCACACCTTTAGCCTTGATACCCAGCCGCACAGTGAGACGGGCAACTACCATGCCAGCATCAGCCTGCTGGATCAGCATGGTCAGACCCGGCAACACCTGGGTTCGGTTCGTTTTAGTGTGGAGGAGTTTCAGCCGGATACGCTGAAAATCAGCAGCCGCTTTTATCAACACCAGGCCGCGGCCAACGATTCGGGCTGGTTATCGCCAGAGGATCTGGCACTGCACATTCAGTTGGATAATTTGTTTGGCACCCCGGCACAGCAACGGCGGGTCACTGCCAACATGGAATTGATCCCGACCAATTTCCATTTTAGCCAGTACCCGGAGCACAAGTTTATCGCCCCACAGCATGAGCAACTCAGCCGGAGCCGGGTGCGTCAAAGCCTGGATGAGCAGGAAACCGATGCCGATGGCACCGCCCGCTTTGCGCTGCCATTGCAGCAGTACAGTGGCGGTACCTACCAGTTGGTACTGACCAGCGCCGGCTTTGACGGCGGCGGTGGCCGCAGTGTGCAAAGCAGACGCAGTGCCCTGGTGTCACCGCTCACCGAGCTGGTGGGGGTAAAAAGTGATGGTGCACTGAATTACCTGAACCGCCAGCAAAGCCGTAACCTGCAGTTTATTGCCATCAACCCAGAGCTGCAGCAAATCGAGCTGGATGGCATCACGCTGAAGCTGGTGGAGCAGCGCCCGCTGTCGAGTTTGGTGAAACAACGGGATGGTACCTATCAGTATCAGAGCATTGTGCAGCAACTGACGGTCAGTGAAAGTCCCTTTCGCATCGAAGCCACAGGCAGCGACTATGCCCTGCCCACCGATACGGCCGGAGACTTTGAGTTGCAGCTGGTAAAAGATGACCAGTTGCTGGGCAAAGTCGCCTTCAGTGTGGTGGGGGCAGGCAATATCAGCGCCATGCTGGAGAAAAATGCCGCCCTGCAGGTACGGCTGAATAAGCCGGCGTATCAGGCCGGTGAGCGGATTGAACTGAATATCACCGCGCCTTATACCGGCAGTGGTTTAATCAGCATCGAAAGCGACAAAGTGCATGCATTTCGCTGGTTTACCGCCGATACCACCAGCAGCATCCAGTCGATTGAAGTGCCTGAAGGGATAGAAGGCAATGCTTACATCAATGTCAGTTTTGTGCGCGGCGCCGACTCGGATGCGCTCTTTGTCAGCCCGCTGAGTTACGCCGTGGTGCCCTTTGACATCGATCGCAGCAAGCGTGAGCTGGCCATTCAGCTGCAGGCGCCGGAAGAAGTGCGGCCGGGCCAGGCCTTTCGCCTTGATTATCAAACCGATCGGCCGGCGGACTTGCTGCTGTATGGTGTGGATGAAGGGATTTTGCAGGTAGCCGGCTATCAGCTGCCCGATCCGCTGGGCCATTACCTGCAAAAGCGTGCGCTGCAGGTACGCAGCCTGCAAATGCTGGATCTGATCCTGCCGGAATTCAGTGCTTTGCAGCGACAGTTAGCCGGGGTTGGCGGTGATGCAGAAAGGCTGATGGTGACAGGCAGCCGCCTAATGCTGGACAGCAATCTGAACCCCTTTGCCCGCAGGGCCGAGCAACCCGGTGTGTTTTGGCTGGGTGTGGTGAAAGCCGATACCGAACTGGCCAGCCGGCAAGTGACAGTACCAGCCAGTTTTAGCGGCAATCTGAAACTGATGGCGGTGGCTGTTGGCGATGAAGCCTTCGCCGCAGTCAGTCAGGATCTGCGGGTGCGCGGTCCCTTTGTGCTCACCCCGGAAGTACTGACCAGTGCCGCACCGGGCGATGCGTTTGATATCAATCTGTCGGTGGCCAATGGTGTGAAAGGCTCGGGCCAGGATGCGCCCATTCGGGTGGCGCTTAGTTTGCCCGACAACTTAACGGCCATCGGCGACACCGAGCAGCTGCTCTTCATTAGTGAAAACAGCGAGCAAAGCGCCCGTTTTCGGGTTCAGGCCGGGGCGGTGCCGGGCGAGGCCAGCCTGAGCTTCAGCGCGACCTATCAGCAAGGGGAGCTGATGGAGCAGGCCAGCCGCAGTGTTAGCCTGAGCATTCGTCCGGCCAGCCATTATCAAAGCAGCCTGAAGGCCGGTTATGCCGCCAAAGGCCCGGTGCATCTTGCCACCCGTTACCCCTTGTACGATGCTTTCGCCAAGCAGCAGGTGATTGCTTCGGCCAATCCCCTGGTGTTGGCAGAGAGCTTTACCCATTACCTGGAGCAGTACCCGCACGGCTGCACCGAGCAGGTGGTGTCGCAGGTGTTCCCCTGGCTGGGTCTGGTACAGCAGCCGTCGTATCAGGCGCAATGGCCGCAGCTAAACGAGAAGTTTGCCGTGCTGATCCAAAAGCTGGCAGAGCGCCAGCAAAGCGATGGCGGCTTTAGCTTCTGGCCGGATGGGTACCACAGTGCTGATTTCCCCAGCATCTATGCGATGCACTTCTTACTGGTCGCGCGTGAGCAGGGCTTGGTGGTGCCAGATTATCTGTACCAATCGGGGCTGGGGTATTTGCGGCAGCTGGCGCGCCAGGCCGGAGGCAACCTGTATCAGGCCCGGTTACGTGCCAATGCCATTTACCTGTTAACCCGCAGCGGCGAAGTCACCACCAATTACCTGGTCGAGTTGCACGAGCGACTGGAGCAACAGCACAAACAGGCCTGGAAAAGCGACATCACCGCCATCTATATGGCGGCCAGCTACCAATTGCTGCAGCAACCAGAGTTGGCGCGGCCTTTGTTATCCGGCTACCGCTTAGGCAAAGGTTCCGCCTTGCAAAGTGCTTATCTGGCGCGCACCACCACGGCCCTGCCGCCTTTTGCCAACCCGGCTTTTCAGTCGCAACTGAGCCTGGATGCGCAGTATGTCTACTTGCTGTCCAGCCATTTTTCCGAGCGGGCCAGGGCGCTCGATGGTCAGGATCTGCTGGCTTTGTTGCAGCCGGTGTTTCAGGGGCAGTACAACACCATCGCATCGGCCTATACGGTGCTGGCGTTGTCAGCCTATGGCCAATTGCAGAGCGACGCTGCTGCGACGGTGCCTGATTTTTACCAGCTGGATCTAAGCGGTGAGCGCAGCGCATTGCCGCTGCTGGAGGATGCCAGTGCCATACCGCGCGCTGCTGTGAGCACAGCAGCGGCGCACATCGTATTGGAAAGCCAGCAGCCGCTGTTTTATGCGTTAAGTGAAAGCGGTTTTTCCCAAGAGCCTCCGACGCAAGCGGTTGCCAACCAACTCGAGGTAGTGCGCGATTATCTGGATGCGAACGGCCAGCAGGTCAGCAGCGCCAGCCAGGGCGATGAGTTGACGGTTCGGTTGCGGCTACGCAGTGTGTCGGGTGGCTGGCACAGCAATGTGGCGGTGGTCGATTTGCTGCCGGCAGGTTTTAGCGTGGTACGTAGCTCAGTACCGCGTGACAGCGGGCGCTGGCGCGCTGATTATGTCGATATCCGTGAAGACCGGCTGGTGTATTACGCCAGCTTTGGCCCCCAGATGACCGAGCTGCGTTATCAGGTGAAGGTAACGGCTGCGGGCGACTTTGCCGTGCCTGCCGTGCTGGCTCAGTCGATGTACGATCTGTCGGTGCAGGCCAGTACAGCCCCTGGTCGCTTTGTGGTGACACAGGCCGATGCGACCCGCTAAGGGGCAGAGGGCTGTGGTGAAGAAGCGGGTGAAGGAGCGAGTGAGTGCGCGACGAATGCCAGGGCGCTCACGGCGAAAGGCCCTGCTGGCGCTGGCCCTTGGCAGCCTGTTGCTACTGGTGCTGCTACCGTTGCTATGGCTGCTGTTTTCGCCAAAGCCGGATTTGTATCGGCACTACCCACAAAGCAGCGCCTACTTTGCTGCCAATGGTGACTTGCTGAGTCTGCGCTTAGCCGCAGATCAGCGTTACCGGCTGCGCGTACCTTTGGACGATATCGCCCCGGCGCTGCAGCAAGCCACGCTGTTGTACGAAGATCGGCGCTTTTACCAGCACTATGGCCTTGATGTACGTGCTGTTGGCCGTGCTTTTTGGCACAGTGTGCTGCAAGGGGGGCGGCGTCAGGGGGCTTCAACGCTGAGCATGCAGCTGGCGCGGCTGCGCTTTCAGCTGGATAGTCGTAGCCTTGGCGGTAAGCTCAGGCAACTCGGTTATGCGCTTTACCTGGAGCGGCATTTTAGCAAAGACGAACTGCTGGAAGCCTACTTTAATTACGCCCCTTACGGCGGCAATATCGAGGGGGTGGCAGCGGCCAGCCTGATTTACTTTGGCAAAGAAGCACACCGGCTGACGGTGGCGGAAGCCTTAGCCCTGAGTGTGATCCCGCAAAACCCGAATCAGCGCAGCCCGCATACCATGGCAGGCCAACAGCAGCTCGAGCTGGCGCGCCAGCGCTTAGTGGCACTCTGGCTGGCAGAACCCGGGGCAGCCGAGTCAGCTAGCGCTGAACGCTTGCGTTTACCGCTGCGTTTTTATCATCGCTCGGACTTGCCTTACCAGGCACCGCATTTTATCAATCAATTGCAGGCGCAGGGCCAGAGCGAAGGGCGTTTTTACACCAGTCTGCACCCCCAGTGGCAGCAGCAGCTGGAGCAAGGTGTGGACTCCTACTTGCGGCGGCATGCCGACCAGGGTTTTCACAATGCCAGTGTATTGCTGGTACAGCGCAGCACCATGCAGGTACAGGTCTGGCTTGGCTCGGCCGATTTTTACAACGAGGCGATTTTCGGGCAGGTCGATGGCGTCAGCGCCAGGCGCTCACCCGGCTCAGCTTTAAAGCCTTTTGTCTATGCGCTGGCACTGCAACAAGGCCTGATCCACCCGCAAAGCCTGCTCACCGACTTGCCGCGCCGTTATGGCCATTTTAATCCGGAAAATTTCGATCGACAGTTTGTCGGGCCAATCAGCGCAACCGAGGCACTGATTAACAGCCGCAATGTGCCGGCGGTGCAGCTGCAGGCCGGCCTGAAGCAACCGGATTTTTATCAATGGTTGCAGCAGGCCGGGGTGGGACTGCCGCAACCTGCCGAGCATTATGGCCTGGCGTTGGTGCTGGGGGGCATGGAGCTGAGCATGCAGCAACTGGTGCAACTGTATGGGATGCTGGGCAATCAGGGCCGCTGGCAACCACTTCGCTGGCAAGCGGAGGTGCAGGCTTCGCCCACAGCAGCACCGCAACTGCTCACCCCGGAAGCGGCTTTTTTAACGCTGGATATGCTGCGCCAGCACGCCAAACCGCAGCATGGTTTATTGCATGAGTTGCTGGAAGGGGCGCCTGTGGCCTGGAAAACCGGTACCTCCTATGCGTTTCGGGATGCCTGGTCGGTTGCGCTGAGCGGCGATTACCTATTGGCCGTCTGGCTGGGCAATTTCGATGGCCGGGGCAACCCCAACCTTGTTGGCCGCAGTGCCGCCGGCCCCTTGTTGTTTGAACTGTTGGCAAAATTACCCCGCCAGCCCGCGCAAGAGCAGCGTTTATTTAACCCGGCCGCGTCGCTCAATCTAAAGCAGGTGGCGCTTTGCAGCCGCAGTGGCGAGCTGCCCAACCGCTACTGCCCACATAGCCAGCCGGGTTGGTTTATTCCCGGCGTGTCGCCGATTAAGGTATCGGATGTCCACCGCGCTGTGCCGATTGATATCGCCACCGGGTTACGCGCCTGCCGCCATCAGCCTCCGGCCACGGAGCTGAAGGTGTTTGAGTTTTGGCCATCGGATATCGCCTTTGCCTATCAGATGTCGGGGTTGATGCTGACCGCACCGCCGCCTTATCAGCAGGCCTGTAGCGGCCAGCCGGCCTTGTCGCAGCAAGCGCCGCAAATCCGCTCGCCGCAACCGGCGCTTACTTACCAGTTAGGCAACCGGGCCGAGCAGCAACAAATCGCCCTGCAGGCCAGCTTCGACGGCGCCGTCAGCAAAGCCCACTGGTTTTTGGATAACCGCTACCTTGGCTCGGTGACACCGGGAGAAACCTTGTTCTGGCAAGGCGAAGCCGGCGAGTTCCAACTGCGGGTGGTGGATGATTTAGGCGGGGTTGCCAGCCAGCGGCTGCGGGTGCAGTAGTGTCAATTCGGGGACAGATTCAAAGCAGTATCGTAAATGAACGCATTCGCCCCCCGACTATCGCGCTGGTATTCACCAACTCTCATCCCATTCATGTAAACATCCAGCCTGTCCAATTTACCAGCCCTCCTGCCATGTGCTCTGGCCTGGCTCTGAAGCCTGATCGCGGGGGCTAATCTCCAGTTGTAACTGCAGCGCGGCAAGGATTTTAAAAAAAGTGGCTAATTTGCACGATTCGGGTTTGTTCTCAAAATCAGAAATGGTCGCCACCCGAAGGCCAACGAGCTGCGCTATCTCGGCCTGAGTGACCCTGTGTTTTTTGCGATACGCTTTAATCAGCGTGCTTAGCTGCTCCGGGCGGGTGATATGCATGAAAATTGACTCCAAATTTTGCTGGATTCTTAACTTTATACGCCTTAGCGTAATTGGTGTCAATTTACGCTTTACCGTAACTTTGCTTAATATACGATGAAGCGTAAAAAACCGAAAAAGCCCAGACCGTCTCAGCCAGCCTGAGCTGGCTGAGCGACAATCAGCTGCATCAAGTCAGTCTGAATGCCTACCATACCCGGGTGAAAGATTTTATCGATGCGGCGGCAGCCAACGCCAACTGGCAAGCTGGCCAGTTCAATGTGCTGCAGTACCAAAACCAGGCAGCACGCCTGCAGGGGTTGGATTTCACCGCGGCCACTCAGTTGGCAGCCAATGCCAGTGGCCTGTGGCAACTGCACGGCAACATCAGCTATCTGGATGCGAAAAATACCGACACGCAAGATGGCCTTTACCAAACGCTGCCATGGCAGGCCCGCTTTAGTCTGCAGCAGCAACTGGCTGATTGGGACAACAGCCTGGAGTGGCAGGTCGTCTCGGGCAAGCAGCGCTTATCAAGTATTCGCAATGAAGTGGATACCGCCGGTTATGGCCTGCTCAACCTTCGGCTGAGCCACAGCTGGCAGAGGTTGCGGCTGGACCTTGGGGTAGAAAACTTACTGAACAAATTTTACACCTTACCGGCCGGTGGCAGCTATGTTGGTCAGGGCACCACTATGTCGCTGAACGGGATCCCCTTTGGCATTGGCGTGCCGGGTATGGGGCGCTCTGCCTATGCCGGCATGCAGCTGAGTTTTTAAAAGGGCAACTTTGTTGGATGGCTAAGCACCCAGCAGGCGTTTGGCATTGTCATTCTGCGGAAACATAAAGCTTTTACTCTAAAGTTTTTCTCTGGAGTAGATAGCATGTCCTATGTTTCCCGCCGGGATTTTTTAAAATTTTCAGCCTCCTGCCTGGCTGTGGCAGGCGTGTCAACCCTGCTGACTGGTTGCAACCCGCTTGGTTCACAGCAGCAATTAAGCGCTGTGGTGTTCAGTCATGGTGTGGCCAGTGGTGATGCCAGCCAGAGCGCTATCATCCTGTGGACCAGAGCTATTCCAACCCTGGCTACTGAAAACACCATTACTCTGGCCTGGCAGTTGGCAACAGATGCTGAGTTTAGTGAACTGGTGCGTAGTGGCCAGGTCAGCACCTCTGCGGAGAAAGACTTTACCGTGAAAATTGATGTGCAGCAGCTGGTTGCAGGCCAGCGCTATTACTACCGCTTTATCGCAGCCAATGGTGAAAGCCGGGTGGGCCAGACACAGACTCTGCCAGCAGAAGGATTGGCGCCCTGGAAGCTGGCGGTCTTTTCCTGCTCCAATTATCCGGCCGGTTATTTTCATGTATACCGGGAAGCGTGCAAACGGCAGGACCTGGATGCTGTGGTGCACTTAGGGGACTACATTTACGAGTACCCGGCTGATGGCTATGCCAGCGAGTATGCTGAGCAGCTCGGGCGAACCCTGGCACCTGATAACGCCACTGAAACCATTAGCCTGACAGATTACCGCAAACGGTATGCGCTGTACCGGACCGATCCTGACTTGCAAGAACTGCATGCCACCTTGCCCTGGTACCTGGTGTGGGATGATCATGAAATCAGCAACGATACCTGGCACAGCGGCGCCGAAAATCATCAGCCAGAGACCGAGGGGGATTTCTTCGTCCGTCGGGCGGCAGCGGTGCAGGCCTACTACGAGTGGTTGCCTATTCGTCCACCGATGGGGGAAGAGAGCATTCAGATCTACCGCAGTTTTCAATGCGGTGACCTGGCCAGTTTGCATTTGCTGGATACCCGTTTGATTGCCCGCGATCAACAGCTGGATTACAAAGATTTTATCGATCCACAAAGCGGAGCCTTTGCCACAGATGCATTTCGCCAGGCTATGGGAGCGGAGCGGGCTTTATTGGGGGCAGAGCAGTTGCAGTGGCTGAGCGGGCAGTTGCGTGGATCCAAAGCCAAATGGCAGCTACTGGGTCAACAGGTGCTGATGGCGAAAATGCATTTGCCGGCAGAGTTGCTGGCTGTGACCGATTACAGCACTTTACCGGCGAAACTGCAGGACTTAACCGCTGCCAAACAGCGGGTGTTGTTGGCACAGCAGCAGGGGCGGGATCCCGAGCCAACCGATCTGGCCAGAGTCTCGCAGCTTATGCCTTACAACCTGGATGCCTGGGATGGCTACCCGCGTGAGCGCGAACAGCTGTTTGCGACCGCCAAAATGCTGAATAAACCTTTGGTTGTACTGGCAGGAGACACCCACAATGCCTGGCACAGCGTGCTGAGCGATCAGCATGGGGAAGTGGTTGGGGTAGAGTTTGCCACCGCCAGTGTCAGCTCGCCGGGCATCGAAAAGTACCTGTCAATTGCACCAGAGCAGGCCGCCGGGCTGGCGGCTGCTTTTCAACTGCTGATCCCGGATTTGCAGTGGTGCAATGTGCATCAACGCGGCTTTATGGTACTGGACATTACCGCAGCAGAGGTGCAGTGCCACTGGCAGTTTATTGATAGCATTGTAACCCCGGACTACCAGCCTGGCACAAGGCATCAGGCCAGTTACTCCGTTTAAGCCATGGTGCAGCCCTTGCCAGCGGCAAGGGCTGTTTCAAGTACTGGATTACAGAAAGGTTTTACGCAGCTCCAGCCCCACCATGCGTGGCGGGCCTGCAATAAAGCTGGGGTAGCCAAAAGCAGCACCGGTATTGCCTGCATCCACCAGGTATTCTTTATTGAACAGGTTGTTGGCAAACAGGGTGATGGCCCAGTTGTGCTGGCTGTTTTCCAGGCCTAGCCGCAGGCTGGTTTGTTGCACAGCCGCTTGGCTAATATCAAAACCGGCCACCGGCGCATTGTCTTCTTCGAAGAAGATATCGCTGCGGAAGGTATAGAGCAAGGAACCGGTCATGCGGTAGTGGCGATTCAGGTCATGGCCGTACAGCAAGCCGGTACCAAGCGTATACTCGGGCTGCAAACGGAAGCGATTGCCGGCCAGGTCTCCATTGCTGCTGTTTTCATCTATTTTGGCATCAATCCAGGCCAGGTTGGCGAACCACTCCAGATCCGGTGTAATGGCCGCTTTTAGCTCGGCTTCCACCCCAATGTTGTTGGCATTGCCGGCGTTATCCACGTAAAAATTACCGGCATCATCCTGCAGCGTCACCTGGAAATTGCTGTAATCCTGATAAAAAGCCGATACAGCATAGCGCAGTCGATTCGAAGCGGTACTGCCTTTAAAGCCAAGCTCGTAGTTCCAGACTGTCTCGGCCGGGATAATATCCACCCGCGGTACCACGCCAGCTGCGCTGTGGACCGAGCCCACATCCACCACTTCAGAGCGCCGGCCTTTAGACACAGTGGCGTAAAAGTTCAGATTGTCGTTTAAGCGATACAGTGCATTAAAGCGAGGCAACCAGCTGGAGAAACGGCCATCCGCACTAAAAATCTCATCATCCGTCGATGCCACCGGCAACAAAGGCACGCCAGCCAGCACCGAATTGCCAAAGTTTGAGGCGTAGCGGCTGGTTTTGTCTTCACGCACATAACGCAGGCCAGCGGTTAGCTCCAGCCGGTGGGTCAGGGCATAACTCAGATCAAAAAAAGCCGAGTACGCGCTGTGTTCACCAAAGTTCTGGAAATAGCCCTGATAGGGTAAGACTTCGAAAGCACCCTCGGTGAGTATTGGGGTCAGGATGGTGACGGAGCCATCGGCATTGATGCAGGGCACACCAGACGGAAGCATGCCCATGCAATTTAAGAAAATGGATTCTTCGGTGCTAAAAGGCACCCGTTGATTGCCGTCTTCATCAAAATAACTGACGCCAACAAAACCATTGAGTTTTTGCCCGCTGTAGGCCAAACGCAGCTCCTGGCTGAATTGTTTGCCAGTGGCATCCTCAGCAAATTCTAAAAACCAGGCCTGAGTACCGTCGGCATCAAAAACTTCGAGGGAGTCAAAACGACGCTTGGCACTGATGCTGGTCAACTGCCACTGGTCGTTGATATCCCAGTTCAGGGTCAGGTTTAGATCTTTGACCGTGCGATCGATGCCCAAATCGTCCTTGCCAAACACAGCGGCGGCCACTGGGCTTCCGCTGGCTTCCACAAAGCTGTAAGGGCTGGTATCGCCACCGGTCGGTGCAAAACGTCTGCTTTTAAAAGAAGTACCGGTATCGGAGTTCTTTTCGTAGTTGTACACCAGGTCGATGGTCAGATCATCGTTCGGCGTAAAGCGCAGCGATGGCCGGATGCCAAAGCGCTCAATGCCGTTCAGATCGGGCTGGTTGGCTGCTATGTTCTCGATGTACCCGGCGCGTTCCCGGTAGGTAAAGGCCAGGCGTCCCTGCACTGTCGGTTGCCCACCGGTGATGTAGCCCTGAACATTTCTGGCGGAATAATTCCCCAAACCGGCCGTGATGCCCGCTTCAAAGTCTTCCTGTGGCTTACGGGTGGTGACACTTAAGGCCCCAACCGAGGCTGCAGTTCCAAACAAGGTGGCTTGTGGGCCTTTCACCACTTCTACCCGTTCAATGTCGAACAGTTCAAAGTAAGAACCGCGTGAGCGGGAGATATCAGTGCCGTTGTAGTACACCGAAACCCGGGGGGAGGCCTGCGACGAGCCGCTGTCCGAGGTAATGCCACGAATCACAAACCCCGGGTTATTCGGGCTTTGCTCCTGAATGATGAGCCCGGGGGTAATTTCAGACAGCACATCCAAATCCACAATACCCAACTGCTCCAGCATCTCGCCATTAAAAGCGCTCACCGTAACTGGCACATCCTGGATGGCTTGTACCCGCTTTTGCGTAGTGACGGTGATGCGCTCAACGCCATCATCCGTTTCTGCAACGGCTGTAGCCGACAGGCCGGCCAGGCAGGCGATAACAATGGTACTAACTAACGATTTTTGAAATGGTGTGGTAGTCAATGACGCCATGAAAATAAACCCAAGTAAATAGTCTGGCCGGATAGAGTAGTTGCTCTAAATGACAATTGGGTGATACTTTGTTGATAGAAATATGAAACTATTTGGCGGGTGACAGAAACTGTGGAGGGTGTGGCGTGGGGAGCTGCATTGTCCGCGCGGCAGGGCCGCGCGGTTCGCATTTATTACTTATTGGCTTCAATAAAAGGCACGGTAGAGTTTGGCAGCATGGTGCTTGGCAGTTTGCCATCCCAGCGCTCTGCTTTCACCAGCTCGACCAGCAATGGGTTATTAGCAAGCGACGCCGCCCGCTCCCGAATGGCTTCCGCCTCGGCGTTACCCCGTAACCGGATGCTGTCGGCTTCTGCCTGGGCTTGTGCCCGCACCCGATCCGCTTCTGCCGCAGCCCGGGTCCGCACGATATCGGCTTCTACCCGTTCACGCTCCAGGTTTTGCCGCTCACGCTCAACGGCCACTTCTGCCAGCATGCGCTGCTCGACGCTTTCTTCATAGGCAGCACTGAAAGACACATCCTCCACCTGCACACCCAGAATAATCACTGGCCCGGTCACCGACTGCTGCACTGCTTGCGCCATTTCCAAATTCAACCGGCCACGCTCACGGATAGAGGTAGCCGCATTAAACTGGCCCAACACCGTTTTGGCTTCTTCCAGCACAATACGGGTGACCTGACGGTCAATCAGCGCCTGACGGGTACCGAAGTTACGGTAGACTTCATCCACCCGGCTGCTGTCAATCTGGTAGCGCACTGACAGGTTCATTACCGCCGGTTGCTGGTCATTACTGTACGCTTCCATATTGCGGTACAGCTCTACCTGCTCTTGCACTGAAATTTTACGTACGCTGTCGATAATGGGCAGTTTAAAATGCAAGCCTGGTTCGGCCACGTTAATCAGGCTACCGTAACGGATGACCACACCACGCTCACCCTCATCCACGGTGTAGAAACTGCCGACAGCAAACAGCAGAGTGAGCACACCTAATGCCGCAGCAGCTGCGGTAAAAATGTTTTTATTTTTTGCCATTATTAATCGTCCTTCCTCTTTGACTTACCACTAATGATTTCATAGGCCTTAATCGAGCCCAGAATCACCAGAACTAACACAACAAAAAAGCCAATGAGTGATAATCCAAATCCCATAGCTCGCTCCTTCAAAAAACCTGAACGGCTATCATAACGGGATTTTCAGGCAAAATAACAACTTTTCACCCAGAAATTGCAACAGGTTGTTACAACTTTGGGCACCATAGGTGTATGCAGCAGGAAGATGCGCCTTCACATCATGTCAGGCGCAAGCTTCAGTTACGTTAGCGCCACTCCCTGAGAACAGCTTGCTGTCAGGGCGCCAGAGAGTGCAGTACCTCGGTGCCATGCAGCAGGTTGTCGTGCAGCGGACAGCGGGCGCAGACTTCATCCAAAAACTGCTGCTTTTCTGCATCCGTTAAATCGGCATCAATAGTGGCGCTGATGCGAATTTGCGAAAAACCTACCCGGTCATCGCTCGGCTTGCCCATCAAGCCCGCCGGGTTGTAATCGCCTTCCACCGTGATTTGCATGCTGCGTAAGGTAATTTTTTGCTGAAAAGCCGCAATCCGGCCAATGGTACCAATGCAGCCACCTACCGCAAACAACATCATTTGCAACGGCGTTGGCCCGGTGCCACTACCCTTGGCCGCCACCGGCTGGTCAATCATCACTTTGTGGCCATCAATGTCTGCGGCGATTGCAAAGCCATCGGCCATATTGGCCTGTACGGTTACGGTTTTATTGCTCATAAAGTTATCCTTAGCCTTGGTTACAAAGGCCCTAGCATATCGGTTGCAGCGAAGGGTGGCATGCGGCAGATCAAACTTCAGACCTTTAAATGATATTTTTCTAATTTAAAAGAGTGCCAACCGGACATCCCTAAGATCACAACAATAGGGGCAGAATCTGCTAAGCTGGTGACTTCTTCGATTTTGTTGTTAGTTACCCATAAGGAGCCAGCTATGAGCCGTCATTTTGAAAGCGCCCCCGGCCTGTGCGAGCAGCGCGATCCGGCCACCAACGACTTTGTCTTTAACCAAACCATGCTGCGCATTAAAGATCCGGCCGTCAGCCTGGATTTTTACACCCGGGTGCTCGGCATGACGCTGGTACGCAAGCTGGATTTCCCCGAAATGACCTTTTCACTGTTCTTCCTGGCCGCACTCAGCGAGCAAGAAACACAGCAGTGGCCCAAGGATACCGACGAGCGCACCATCCAAACCTTCAGCCGCCCGGCCATGCTGGAGCTGACCTGGAATTGGGGCAGCGAAAACGACGACAACTGCCAGTACCACAACGGCAACGACGAACCCAAAGGTTTCGGCCACATCGGCTTCGCCGTCCCCGACCTAACCGCCGCCTGCCAGCGCTTTGAAGATCTGGGCGTGCCTTTCGTGAAAAAACCAGCCGATGGCAAAATGAAAGACATCGCCTTTATCCGCGACCCGGATGGTTATTGGATTGAGATTTTTGAGCCTGCTCGGTTGCCGGATGGTTTGGCTGAGTTTTTGGGGTGAGCTGAGACAAGTGCTAGAAATTAGTAGTTACTCCAATGAAAGGGTTTTTGACGATGGAACAAATTGGTCAGTCAGACGATAAAAATATACAGGATAAGTTGCAGCCTGCAGAAGTGATAATTTATCCCGAGTCTCGCTATGAGTTAGTTGTGATTAATCCACCCTCTGGTGACAATGGTGGTTGGGCTGGATTCATCGATTTTTTGATGTTACCGTTATTTTTATTAATATTTTATTTCTTTAGTGCAAGGAAACTAAGTAAGGAAACCAAAAAACTGAACGTTGAGGCTACTAAGTTGCAAGCTGAAGGGACGAAGCTTGAAGCGGAAGTTAAAAGTATTGAAGAGACACTACGTCAGAATAAACTAGCCTTCCAAGAGCAACTCAACTCCGTTAGGCGGGCTGAGATAAAAGATCAGTTAAAAAACTTTTTTGCTCCGTTCAAAAGCCTACGAATTCAGTCCATCAACCTATATCTGCTATTCGCGACTCAGGAAAAAGCTGAAGCAAAAATAAATCGCAAAGCGATGGAGGAAAAATTACGATCCGAAGGAAAAGTCTTAGACAGAAAAGAGCTGACACCGGAGCAGATCAGCCAGTGTTATTTTGGCACTGTTAGGCATTTCATCGATGGTAAAACCTTTGAAAAACATGATAAAGCCATACTGAAGCAAATCATCCTGGTTGGTGACCGCCTATTAGAGTTAATATCAAAAGATGCATTCATCCTAAAGAATACAAGTCTGCATGGTATATTAGGTGAGTATGCAGCTCATGTGACAGCACTAAAGTTAGCATCTGAAGGGTATTTGGAAGGTAATGCAAGGGCAAGTGAGTTGTCGATGCCACTTGAGATAGATGGTGCTATCGAATCTGCGATCATGGCTTTAGAAAAAGAGTATCAATCACTTATGCCAAACTACAAAGAGCAGAGCCCAACGTTAAGTTCCGCTGAGCTAGAAACTGTAAATTATTATGATCAGAACGCCTTGTCTTACTTTGACAGTACAATCACTATCGACCTGCAGGACATTTACGGTAAATTTCGCGAACATCTGCCAAGCACAGCATATATATTGGATGCAGGGTGTGGTGTAGGACGCGACACGCGCTACTTCATTCAGGTAGGGTACAAGGTCAGGTCATTCGATGCGTCGGCAGAGATGGTGAAATTCTGCAATCAGTATCCGTTCGCCTTTTGTGAGCACAGAGCTTTTGCTGATGTGACAGAGCTCGAGGAATACGATGGCATATGGGCTTCTGCCTCACTACTGCACTTGAATCAAGAGAGTTTTAAACAAGCATTACTGAGATTGTCTTTTGCTTTAAAGGTTGGCGGTATTATGTACTTCAGCCTTAAAGCCGAAGCTGATGAATCAAACACCAAGGATTCCCGCCAGTTTTATTACCATGCACGCGACTTCGTTGAAGCTTATATTAAAACGCTGAACTTAGAAGCTATTGAAATATGGAGTAACCCAGGCAGAAAGGTAGGTGCACCAAGTCAATTTATCAATTACCTGCTAAAAAAATCGAGCAGAGTGACAAGCCCTGAAACAAGATCGCGTAACAGCTGACTTTTTTGTAATCAGAAATTGGTGTTATCACTCAACATGCTGTATATACGTACATGACTAATGTGCGCTGGAGACGTTTACCAGTTAAATTTCTTTGTTCTGGATGGGGTGTCCAGTATACTGATTTTAAGTCTGGAACAGTCCTCCAGTGAGGGTGCATGTATATAAATCAAACTACCAATTCTGCCATAACTTTGGCATTCAGTGGCCATGAAACATTCCCATTGCGGCAAATGTGGATCAAAAAAGTGGTCGACATGGCTGATGTTAATTGCTTGATTAAAAAAGCAAAATTCAATAGCGCTGAATTCATCGCTGAGCTTGGAGTCGGTAAAAACATGCTGGCTTCAATGAAACACTGGGCGCAAGCATGTCAGATTATAGAAGAGCATGATGCAAGCAGCTTTGCACTAACTGAATTGGCAAAAAAAATTTTCCTGCATACTGGACATGATCCTTACTCTGAGCAGGCCACCAGTACTTGGCTATTACACTGGAATATGGCTCGAAAGAGTGACCGGGCAACAACATGTTATTGGCTATTCAATCGTATTAATTCCGGCGTATTTTCAAAATCAGAGTTACTGCAGCAGTTAAGCAGTTTGTGTGCAGAAGCCAATAAAGTCGTGTCCCGCAGCTCTTTAACAAGAGATATTGATACGATAGTTCGCAGTTATACCCCGAAATCTGAGTTAACGGCTATAGAAGACAATGCTGATCCGGTATTTGGTGAGTTAGGTCTGATAAACCACCTGACGACTGATCATTATAGTTTTAACCGTGGTCCTAAAAGCTCGTTAAATCTGCCGCTGTTTTTATACATCGTCCTGGACTACTGGCGAGCATCTTACACATCGGACAGTACCCTGTCCCTTGATGCTATTGCATACGGTGAGGCCTCTCCTGGTCGCATATTAAAACTTGATGAAGACTCCATCATTGCTTACCTCATCGAAGCCGACGACCTGACATCAGGTCGTATTCGTTGGTCAGACCTGGCAGGTATTAAACAGCTATCGAAGCAAAATTTTGATGTTGAATCGGTAATGATTGAGATGTTACGGAAAGCATATGAGTGATAAAAATTCAAATAGTCGTTTATCCGATTTAGTAAAAGTTGCCCCGTATTATCAGCGCTCGGTTCAGCTTAATGAAGACATCGGCCGGCAAGACGCAATCGATGGATACATCTGCCATGAAACTGCACGTATTGTTTTACACAGCATGGCACAGCAAGTTCTTCATACCAATCAACGCGCTTTTACCTGGACTGGGCCCTACGGCAGCGGAAAATCGAGCCTGGCTTTGGTTCTTTCCAATGCGTTGTCTCATAATCAGAAAGCACAGGTAATTTTGCGGACAGATACAATTGCGGAATTTAGTGAGGCATTTCCCACATCTGACAAGGGTTGGCTGATCATTCCGGTTGTTGGCAGCCGACGTTCATTTATTACTGCAATTTCTGAAGCGGTTGAACAAGCTTCAAATCAAAAGTGTGATTCTAAAGACAGTATCTTCAAATTACTGAAAGAGCTCTCTATTTCAGGCGAGCACGATGGTGTGTTGCTGGTTATCGATGAAATGGGAAAGTTTTTAGAGGCGGCGCAGACAACTGGCGATGATGTTTATTTTTTTCAAGAGTTAGCAGAGCTATGCTCGAGAACGCCAGGTAATCTGATTACTGTTGGTATTTTGCATCAATCTTTCAAGCAATACGGCAAAGTGCAGCGGTTGAGTGAAAGCACGCAGAATGAATGGGCCAAAGTCCATGGTAGATATACAGACATTCCCTTAATTTCATCAACAGATGAGGTTATTGAACTACTGGGTAACGCTATAGATTCTGCAATCACTGTCTCTGAGCCGTTAAAGCGACAGGTAGTAAATCCGGTAGCTGAAAGTATCCGTTCGAGAAGGCAGGGTGTTAGTACTGACATTGAGGGTAAGTTAGTAAATTGCTGGCCTCTTCATCCAACTACTATGTTAATTATTGGGCCTGCCTCTAAAAAACAGTACAGCCAGAACGAGCGTAGCGTTTTTAGTTTTCTTGGTTCTTCAGAGTCATTTGGCTTTCAGGAATTTCTAAAAACAAGGCAGGCTTCAGCTTTTCAAAGCTATACACCGGCAGATTATTGGGATTATCTGCAAGCTAATATGGAGCCAGCGATCCTGGCTTCTACAGATAGCCATCGCTGGAGCATTGCCAGCAACGCAGTCAGCAAAGCGGAAGCCATAGGGACTGAATTGCACATTGCAGTTGTCAAAAATATCGCCGCGATAGATCTGTTTAAAAATGGTTCCGGCCTGGCTGCTGACATAAAAGTACTTAAATCGCTGTTCTCCGAACATGAAGATGAGCGATTAAAAGCTGTTATCAGTGAGCTGGAAGCTTGGAAGATTATTGTCCATCGCAAATTTAACCAGGCCTGGTCTGTATTTGAAGGCAGTGATTTTGATATTGAAAAAGCCGTCGCTGCGGAAAAAGCATCTATTGTTGCGGTAGACACACAGCAGCTTTCAAATCTGGCAAGGTTTCGACCAGTTATTGCTAAAAAGCATTTGTATGACACAGGAACATTAAGGTGGATGGGGGTTTCGATCGCCCCCCAATCTGACATCAGTTCCTTGTTGCGTAATTTCAAATATTCACCAAACGAGTTCGGGCAATTTATCGTTTTAATTGACTCAACAGATAATGCTTCCGTGAAGAGCCTGATTAAAGGCTTAAAATCTGAAACCGTATTTGCTGTAGGTCGCCCTGAGAATGCCGACACTATCTCGGACTTAGCAAAAGAGCTACTAGCTTATGAAGCTGCGGCGAACAGGCCGGAGCTTGAAGGGGACAACGTAGCACGCAAAGAGGTTCATTCCAGAATCGTTACGGTTAAAACACTGCTGGAAAGACAACTGTCGCTGGCACTTAAAAACATTGAATGGCATGTAGCTGGCAACAAGTCAGCAATTCGCACCGACAATTTGTCCCGACTAGCATCTGATCTGGCTGATGAGCATTTCGCACTAGCACCGAAAATATTTAGCGAGTTGCTTAACAGGGATTCTTTGTCATCAAGTAGCGTAAGTGCACGCAGAAATTTACTGTACAAAATGCTGAGTAACATCAAAGATGAAGATCTAGGGATAGATGGTTATCCCGCAGAAAAGGGCTTATACCTAACGACCCTTAAAAATACTGGCTTGCATCGTAAAATCGAAGCAGAAAGTGATTGGGGAATTGCTGTTCCCCAAAACGATGCTAAGCGTCTCGCACCGCTTTGGCACGCTACTGATGACTATATCAAAACCAATGGTGATTCAGCACAAGCAGCAGATATTTATGAGATGTGGCGCAAGCCACCATTTGGTTTGAAAGACGGTTTGATGCCTATCTTATTTTGGGCTTACGCGTTGTCAAACACCGGACGTTTTGCGATTTACCGTGATGGTACCTATTTACCCACGGTAGGGGACATTGATATTGATTACAGCCTGCAGAATATTAAGCGTATTGAATTGCGTGGCGTTGAGTTAACGCCGACCAGATTAGCACTTCTGGGCTCAGTAGCTAATGCGCTTGATAACTGTGGCATCACTCTGGAACAGGCAGATCCACTAACCGCAGCCAGAAAGCTGGTTGCTATTGTTTATAAGTTAGAGCCATGGGCCAGAATTACCAGATCTATTTCTAAAGAAGCGATAGAGCTTCGTGATTTACTATTGAAAGCATCAGATCCGCATAAAGTTATTTTCTATGATTTGGAGCAAGTGTTTAAGGCAAAGAGCGAAGCCGGCCTTGAGCATAAACTTGTGGCGGTCATTCAGGAGCTGACATCGGCGTATTCAGCGATGCTACAGACGTTTGATGAATTGCTTAAGCAAGAGCTAGATGCCAAGTCGGATGTTCAAGTTCGTCAAAGAGCAAAAAATCTGAAAGGCACGGCAGGTGATTTTTTCATAGAGGCCTTTCTGGCGCGCTTGGCAACCTACGATGGTGCAGAGCCAGCAATTGCAGGTTTAATGTCTCTGGTGTCAGAAAAGCCACTTACAGATTGGACTGATAAGGATGTGGTACAAACCAGAAATCAAATTATTCAGCTCAGCGGTAAATTCAGGGAGCTGGAAACGATTGCTGGCGTGAATGCGCGGCATCCAGCTCGACAGGCTATAGCCCTGGTATACGGTGCTGCTGGTAAGGACTTTGTCCGGCATATTCAGGTCGATCAAGACGCTTATGCAAAGTTGGAAGATATAACAGCTACCTTGTTAAAGCAGTTGAAATCGACTGATTTAGATCAGGAACTGCAGTTTGCGGTAATTGCGAAAACGCTGGAAAAGCTAAGAATGGAGGATAGCAATCATGGCTGTTAGGCATGTATTAGGGCTTTCTGGTGGGCGGGACAGTGCAGCGCTGGCTGTTTACATGCGACAGTATTATCCCGAGCTGGATATTGAGTACTTCTTTACCGACACCGGTAAAGAGCTGCCAGAGGTATACACCTACCTAAATAAGCTAGAGGGCTTCCTGGGTAAAACAATTACAAGATTAAATACTCAACGAGGTTTTGATTACTGGCTGGCTGAATACAACTATTTCCTGCCATCTGCAAAAGTTCGCTGGTGTACCAGAAAGCTCAAGCTTGATCCGTTCAAAGGTTGGGTTAATAGCATGCTCAATCAAGGTGATGTAGTCTACAGTTACGTAGCGATTCGATCCGATGAAGAACATCGAGAAGGTTATTCATCGCACCATAAGAACTTGATTGTAAAAATGCCATTTAGAGAGGATAACTACAACAAAGCCGCGGTTATGGATTTGCTAAACTCATCTGGACTTGGTCTGCCGAAATACTACGAGTGGCGCTCCAGAAGTGGTTGTACATTTTGCTTTTTCCAGCAGAAAATTGAGTGGGTTAACCTTAAAGAGCGGCATCCAGAGGCCTTTGAAGAAGCGAAAGCCATTGAAAAAATGGCGATTGAAAATAAATCGCCATTTCTTTGGAGTGAGGGGGAGCCGCTTGAGGCGCTGGAGAAGCCTGAGCGGATAGCAAAGATTAAATCAGATTATGAGTACCGCAAGCTCAAAGAAAGAACCAATAAACCAGTCAACCCTCTTTTAGTAGGGCTGGAAACAGATATAGATGAGTTATATTTTGCTGAAGAGGGCAATGGCGCTTGCAATATTTGTCACAAATAACAAATTAGCACCGGGGGTTAATAGTGTTTAGGATTTCTGCAAGGACGGTCCTTGAGCTTGGTTCAGAATTAATCAGTTCTGACATTATCGCATTCTATGAGTTAATCAAAAATGCTATAGATGCTGGTTCAAAAAGCGGGGCCACTATTCGCTTTAACATAGTATTAAGAAAAAACGCTTTTCTGAGTTTTAGAGAAAAATTACTTAATGATAAATCTATTCAACTAGATGCGCTGAAAAAAACTATATGTGAGCAATTTAATCAAGATGCAGCACCATCCATTATTGAGAATGCTAGTACTGTCATAAACGAGGCCTCAAATAATGCCGAGATGATTGACGCTCTAAAGTTTGTATACGATTTAAATAGTATTGAAGTTCTTGATGACGGTACAGGAATGACAAGGCAAGAGCTTCAAAATAATTTTCTTGTTATCGGCACTAGTTCTAGAAAAAAAGCCGTAGACAATGCCATTAAAGCAGGGGTTTCTTCCCCATACTTAGGTGAAAAAGGCATTGGGCGGCTGTCTGCAATGCGATTGGGAACGAAGCTAAAAGTTGTAACAAAATCAAAAGAAGATAAAACGGCCAATATTCTGGATGTTGATTGGGATTTGTTTAATGATCCTGAAAAATTGATATCTGAAATTGAAGCGGACGTCACGTCAAGCGATTCTGATGAAGGAATAACTGGAACGGGAACGCGATTAATCATTAGAGGTTTATCGGAGGACTGGACTCAAAAACGACTGAGTGATCTGGTAAATTATGATTTCGCGAGATTAACCGATCCGTTCGCAAATCAATTTAAAAGGCCAAGGGTAGCAATCTACTGGAATGGGGAGCGTGAGTCAATTCCTAGAATGCCTCAAGAACTACTCGATTCAGCTCATGCCTCGTTAAAAGTAAATTACGAAATAATAGATAACATTCCAATTTGTTCATACCATATCATAATAAGTAACCTGGGTTACGAGCATCCAGTAGAATCTCAAACTGGTATTGTTACGAAAGAGGATTTTCTTGGTCTCATTGGTACATCAGGGGATATACACGAATCAGCATTAGTTGATGTCGGTCCATTTGAATTTGAAGCATACTGGTTTAACAGACAGAGATTTGCAAAAATTGAGTCCATAGGAGATCGTGAACAGGTTAAAAAATTACAACGTAAATGGTCTAGCCTTATGTTATTTAGAGATGGCTTCCGAGTTTTTCCTTACGGTGACGAAGGGGATGATTGGTTAAAGCTAGACAGAAAAGCTATGGGACGTTCTGGTTATACATTAAATAAAGCTCAGTTCATGGGGCGCTGTAAAATAAGTAGGACAAAAAACCCCTATCTCCTTGATCAGACTAATAGGGAGGGGCTTAGAGAAAATCAAAGTAGCTTTGCATTAATCAATATTCTTCAAATGCTTATTCAAGAATATCTTTTTACTTCTATGAAGTCTGTCGACAAACAGTACAAAAACCAAAAGGTAAAAATTAAAAGTGCGGAAACAGAGTTAGATTCACTGATAAATAGAACAAAAGGCTCTTTAAGAGCTTTAAAAAGAAGCAAAGATGATGCAGTTGTTTCGGCATCTGAAGAAATTGAACAGACGCTGTTCTCTTATTCTGAGATTGTTAAAAAATATCGCACTAGAATTATCGAAGTTGAACAGGAAAGTCGCCAGATGACCGAAATGGCAGGTATTGGCTTGATGGTTGAAGTTGTTGCTCATGAATTAGCTCGAGCCTCTGAAAATGCCCTTGTGAATTTAAATGTCTTATCTAAAGACAAAGATCCTGAAGAAATCGACAGAAAGCTAGCATCTCTTAAAGCTCAGATGAAGACCTTACTCAAGCGTTTAAAAGTATTAGATGAAATTAGTATTCCAGGTAGACAGCGAAAAGAAACTGTTGGTTTGATTTCTACTATCGAAGGTGTTCTAGAAGGCCATCAAAGTCTATTTGAAAGAGATGGTATATTAGTAAATTTTGTTAAGCCTTCGCAGGAAATAAAGGTGCAAGCAGTTAAGGGGATGATGGTACAAATCATTGAGAACCTTATTTCAAATTCGAAGTATTGGATGCTAACAAGAAAAAACACAGAGAAATCTTCTACGTATATACCATGTATAACGATAGAAATTGAAGAATCACCTTTGTCGATACGCTTTAGTGACAACGGAAGAGGTATTTCTCCTGAAAATTACAATCGTATTTTCCAACCATTTTTTTCTTTAAAAGAAAAGGCAAAGCGAAGAGGGTTAGGTTTGTATGTTGCCTCAGAATGTGCTGAATATAATGGTGCTGTCTTATATTTAGATCGTGAAACAAAAAATGAAGATGGTCGGCTAAACACATTTGTATTAGAGCTTGAAGGAGAGATATAGGATGCTCGCCGATTTGATGAATGAAAACGGAATTAGAAAAGCGTGTATCGTCGATGATGCTAATGACATTATACCTGAGCTCAAGGATTTAACGAGTTTGCGTAATGAGTGGGACAATCTTTTAGATGACATACCACAAAACGATGACTTGATAACAGCGATCTCAGAAGAAATTCCCGACATTGATATGTCCAATCTTTCTGTGCAGGACATTGATACCAAATTTGTCCAAGTATTGTGGTCTCTCAAAGAGCAGTTTCCCAATGAACTAACTGCATTTTTTGAGGCGTATGATAGTACTAAACTATCAGATGCGAGATATGTTCAGACCTTGAAAAAATTTTTGGAGGAAAATAATTTTGAAGTTACAACTGTTGGAAGGGATTTTAAACACGTAGCATCTACATCAGACATAATATTCATCGACTTATTTCTTCATTTAGATCAATCTGAGGATAATATCGATTACACTGTAGGGACATTAAAAGATATTATTTCTGAAAAAGCTGACTCGCCTCCAATTATAGTGCTTATCTCTAGAAGTAGTAGGCTATCGGAATATGCGGATAATTTTAGAGATAGCTGTGGTTTGATCGAGTCAGGTTTTTTCACATATAGAAAAAGTGATTTGGAAGATACAAGCAAGCTTTTATTCTATATTAGAAAGTCACTAATCCATTACCGGGACTCAGTCAGAGTGTGGGGTTTCCTGAATGCTTGGGAGGAGCATGCTAGTAAGGCAGTAAGTGATACTGTTTCCAGTTTGAAGAGGATGGATCTATTGGATCATAATATGGTCCATAAACTCCTGCTCAATGACGAAGGTCAGTCAAGTGCATCTTATTTTATGGAGTTATTTGACTCGGTATTACTCCACAACTTTGAATCGCAAGCAGATATAATTGATGCAGCAAAGGAATTAAATAATATAGACTTTAGCCGAGCGCCAACTATACAGGGATTACAAAAAGAACCTTTGCAAGATCTAGTGTTTAAAAGTGTATTTATGGGGAGCGAAAGATTTCGAATAAACGAGAAAGAATCCATAGAGCTAGGTGATATCTTTAAGATTTCTGGCCGTAAGAGTGATGAAAGTGACTTTCTGCAAGTGGAGACTGGAAATGATAATGTCTGGTTGGTCATTACTCCGTCTTGTGATCTCGTACGATCGGGAGTAACAAACATTGGTCTAATAAAAGGTACTCTAAAACCAGTAAGTTATGAAAGTTGGTCTGCAGATACTAAATCAAGTACACCGATAATTAAAATCAATGACGATTCATTCTCGATTAAATGGGACATAAAGTCATTTATGACTTACCCAAAATCTCGTTTGCAAGAGCTTCTGACTAATGATATCTATTGCAGAGTTGCAAAGCTCAGGGAGGTCAGCGCATTAGGATTACAACAAAGCTTTACTGCTGATTATAGCCGAGTCGGTCAGAGGGCGATTTTGCCTTCCGTATTTAAAACACCAATTAAGCTTGCTTATTTGGCCAAAGATGGTTGTTTGCGCGAGTTCGACAACCAAGAACCAAGTCAGGGGCTCTGTTATGTTGGTGCCAGAAATACCAAATGGGTGAATTTTTCACAAGGAGATTGTGAAAATATACTCAATTCGCTAGGTGGTTTAGACATTGACGAGGTTTATCCTCAAGCTAAAAGCAATTTAAGCAAGATTTTACGAAACCCTTACTCTTTAATTGAGGCTATAGAGCGTGGCATCGAAATTGGGAGCGGGCTTAAAGATATTAAGCTCGACGAAAGTGTACTAGCAAAAATTGTTATTGGTGAGCCTCAGGGCAAAGAGGTGAGCAAATTAAAAGGGATCGGTCTAATCTTTATAGTTTCTCCACTTGCTGACGAGGAATAGAAAAACAATAATGTATATAGACACAAGTAGGTATGGATTAAATCATGCTAATTTAATTTTTATTTCAGCGAGTTAGAAATTAACTAATGGATGTTAGATGTACTCACGGGCAGAACTCCACTACAAAGATGGTTCACAAGTTTCCCGCGCATGTCATTTAGATACAACTGAGTGGTATCGAGAGACACGCATAACTAATAAGTCACGAAAGCCATTTACCTGCGCCTGTGGTTGTAATATCCCCACTGGGTCTACTTATCTAACACTTGAGATGATGGCTGGTTCTGGCAGGGCTGACGCAATTGCCGATTTTGCTTTATGTAGCGTTCACCAAGAAAAAACAGAAGCGTTGTTGGGGCGACCAATATCTACCGACATAGATACAGACGAGATTATCAGAGCCTGGGTTCAGATTTTGCAATCTGAAAGTGATATGACAAATAATTCAAGGCAACAAATAGAGGCGTCGACTTCATATGCTGCTATTGATAGCCAGGCTGCTTTACGGTCTTATTCGTGGGAAATTCGTAGTGAGATTTGTGCCGTTAAAACTGTCGACAAAACATTACGAGTTGAAGGCAGTACCGGTATTCCTATGGACGTTGTTCCATTCTTTACAGGGCAACAGCTTGATGAAAAGCAAGAGTGCGTTATCGAGTTCAGCTTTTTGGATACCGTAGCACAGTGCACCATTTCCCGTAAGCAGGGACGCCACCGTCTTTTCCTTGCGCCACTTAAACAAAAGTTGCTCCAACTGGGCATACAAATTGGTGATTTACTGTTTTTCGAGCGTAATGTTTCAGTAGCTAATCGTTTTAACATTTCAGTTCTGAACCAGAAGAATGAGGTCGTAACTCAATTATCTCCCCAGAGTAAAGTGGGTGAAGAGAGAGCGGCTTATAGAAACGTTAGAGTTGGGCATGAAATTTTCCGCGAACGAGTCAAGCGCGTGTATAGCTATCGTTGCTGTTTGTCTGGTTTAGAAGATACCGCACCAAGTATCCTGATTGCCAGCCATATAAAGCCCTGGAGCCTGGCGAAACCTGAAGAGAAAACCGACATCTTTAACGGCCTGTTACTCGCACCTCACTACGACAAGTTATTTGATAAGGGGCTTATCTCATTTGCAGATGACGGCAATATAATGCTGTCGAGTCAGCTGCCTGATCAAGTGGTGCAAAAGTGGGATTTAGAGAACAAAAGATTACACACCGTTTATCCGCAATCAGCCACATATTTGGATTTTCACCGGGAGCATTTCAAATTTTGAGATTATTCTAAGTGAATGCCCAACTCGGCAAACACAATTTGGGGCAGTGAGTCATCCCAGTCGGGCTCGTTGGGATCATTAAGCCATTCATGGCGCACGGCATGCAGCTCGGGGACAGTAATCAGCTCGACATTGCGCTTGGCATCGTTAAACTGCTTTTGAATACGCAGCAGCAAACGCATGGCCAGCTTACGATACTTTAGTTTGTACGGGCCTGTGGTGTAGTCGTCGGTTAAGA